>CAZTVH010000207.1:0-4330 GCA_964616965.1 uncultured Bacteroidaceae bacterium
TACAGCTCGAAGAAAAAAAAATTGAGAATTGTTGGCGAGGCTGTCAATTCTCAAAACTAAATAATATGAACGTTATTATTCTCCTAACAAATTGATTAACTCTTTCAGACTAGGAGCTAGGATAATTTCGGTACGGCGGTTAATGGCTTTGTTGGCGGCACTGTTGTTCTTCACCTTGGGAGCATATTCGGCATGGCCAGCGGCCTCAACGCGAGCGGGGTCAATCCTGGGTCCCTGTTTGAGGAGAAGTTTGACAATAGCGGTGGCACGCATCACGCTGAGGTCCCAATTGTCCTTCACCGCCGTGCTGCCATGATAGGCATCGTTGTCGGTGTGGCCTTCCACTACCACATGCAGGTCGGGGTTATTTTCCAACACTTTTGCCAAACTCTTCAACGCCTGCACACCTTGTGCCGACACTTCCCAACTGCCGGAAGCAAACAAAAGTTTATCAGCCAGAGAGACATACACTTTGCCATCCTTTACCTTCACGTCCAGCCCCTTGTCGGCAAAGCCTACCAAAGCCTTTTGCACCGAGGCACGCAAATTCTCCAACTCGCGTTGCTTGGCTTCCAGCTCTTCGTTCATCGCCAGTTCGCTCTGCGCCATCGATGCCAGCTGTTCTTCTAGTTCCTGTTGCTGTGCCAGCATCGCCTGCTCTCTTGCCTTTACGGCCTGCTCCTTCTCGTTCAATTCGCGGGTGCGCTGTTCTAGCATGTTATTCACCTTCGACAGGTCGCGGTTCTTGCCCGTCAATTGCTGCAAGAAGTTCTCCACCGTGGTGTCATAGCGCAACTGCAGAGCTGCGTAGGCACGGTTGATGGAGGTTACCGTCGCCTCACACTCCTGTCGTGCCGAGGCCATATCACTAAGGTTCATTGTCATTGCCTGCCCCTGTCGCACCAGCTCGGCATTCTCTTCGCGCAGTTCCTGCAACTCCTGTTTGGCTAAGGTAAGGCTTTTCGAAGCCTGCGTATAGTGCGACTGCAATGATTCGTACTCGCGCATCGAAACACATGACGACAGCAGCAACACGCTTAACAATAAATTGAGAATTGAGAATTGAGAATTGAGAATTTTACGACGTGGTGATTTCACTTTCGTTAATGGGTTATACCGATATGCCAAGAATAGGTTTCTATTTTGATTGTAGTCCATTATTTTTTGATTTTAAAAGTAACGTGATTTAAAAAAAAATCGTATCTTTGCCCGTTTATTTTTCGCGACATGACTTTCGCAAACCTCTATAAGAAGCTACATATTTGGCGCTTGCGACACATCTCCGAGCATTCGTACATGTTGTTGCTGAGCGTCGTGGTAGGTGTATTTAGTGGTTTGGCAGCGGTGTTGCTCAAGACTGTCGTGCATCTTTCTGGCCAAATGGTGATGGCTTTCGGCAACACCCATACCGTCGGAGGCGGCAATATTCTCACCTTTATTGCGCCACTTATCGGCATCCTGCTCACCATACTCTTCGTCCGATTCATCATCAAGGGCGACATCGGGCACGGCATACCCAGCGTGCTCCTCGCCATCTCGCGTCACAAAGGGCAGCTGCCCCCGCGCAATATGTACACCTCGCTCGTTGCCTCTACCCTCACCGTCGCCTTTGGCGGCAGCGTGGGACTGGAAGCACCCATCGCCTCCACCGGCAGTGCCATCGGTTCTAACGTGGGTCGATTCTTCCATGTCAGCCCTCGCGGTGTCAAGCTACTCCTCGGCTGCGGTGCCGCAGGTGCTATTGCCGGCATTTTCAAGGCTCCGTTGGCGGGTGTGCTCTTCACATTGGAGGTTCTTATGTTCGACATGACCATGACCACCGCCGTCCCCTTGCTCATCTCTGCCCTTTCCGCCTCCACTGTCGCCTACTTTCTCATGGGTCAGGACGTGCAGTTTGCCTTCCATGTCACCGAAGACTTCTCCCTGCGGCAAATCCCGTTCCTTATGGTGCTGGGCGTGTTCTGCGCCTTCAGCTCGGTCTATTTCCTTCGCTGCACCGACAAGGTGGAGTCATGGTTCGCCAAGCGTAAGAACTGGGTTGACCGATGGATTATCGGTGGACTCGTGCTGGGATTGATGATATTCCTCTTCCCTCCCCTCTACGGCGAAGGTTATTGGGCACTCACCGAGCTGCTCAACGGCAGCAACGACGATGCCCTTTTTGCCAATAGCATCTTCAACACTTTCCGCGACAATTCGTGGGTGGCTCTCGCCATACTCTTTGTGCTCATACTTCTCAAACCCATTGCCACAGCCACCACTATTGGTTGCGGCGGCGTGGGCGGTACCTTCGGTCCCTCATTGGTGCTGGGTGGACTGAGTGGCTATTTTATCGCCGCCCTCGGTAATCAATTGGGCTTGCCGCCACAGTCCACCGCCAATTTCGCCCTCGTGGGCATGGCGGGCGTGATGACAGGCGTGATGCATGCGCCCTTTATGGGGGTCTTCCTGATTGCTGAAATCACGGGCGGCTACGCCCTGATGATACCGCTGCTTATCACCGCCACCGTTACCTATATCTGCGTACAGCCCTTTGAGAACCACTCCATCTATGCCCGCAAGCTGGCCCTGCAGGGCGACCTCATGACCCACAACAAGGATGCCTCCGCATGGCAGCTCCTTGACTTAAAAAAACTCATCGAGACCAACTTCGCCACACTGCCCGAAGACGGAACCCTACGCGACATCGTGGAGGCTATCAAACGTTCCAAACGCAACCTCTTCCCCGTATTAGACCCCAACGGCCGTTTTCTAGGCCTTATCGTCATGGACGACCTTCGCCACCTCATCTTTGAGCCTGACATGTACGACAGCATCACCATCAAAGAACTGATGATGACCTTCGACGACAAGGACATCGTCCATTCCAGCGACTCGCTCTCCGACGTGGTCAACAAATTCCAACTCAGCAACCGCTACAACCTTATCGTGGTCGACGACGACGGTACCTATCTCGGCTTCCTCTCCCGCGCCAACACCTTCTCCGCCTACCGCCGCTTCATCTCCCAAAGTTCGGAAGAATAGCCCTCGCCACCCCTCCATTTTAACAAAAAAGGTCGATTCTCTGGATTATAATCCAAAAATTATATATTTTTTTTGGATTACGTTCCAAATTTTTCATATCTTTGCACCGTCAAAGAAATGAATATGATTGAGCGAAAATTAAGCAAAATAATTCAAGCACAACTTTTTAAGGACAAGACCATCATCCTTGTCGGCTCTCGGCAGGTAGGAAAAACCACCCTGCTAGGTGAATTAGTGCGCCAAAGCGACAAGCGGATTCTCTCTCTCAACTGCGATGAACCCGAGGTACAAACCATGCTCACCAACACCAACGTGGCAAAACTCCGAACCATCATTGGCAACAATGAGTTGGTTGTAATCGACGAGGCCCAAAAGGTGAACAACATCGGGTTAACACTTAAGCTGATTGTCGACAACATCAAGGATGTGCAAGTTGTAGCCACAGGCTCATCAGCATTCGAACTCCGCAATCGGCTGAACGAGCCACTCACGGGTCGCAAGTTTGAGTACCAAATGTTTCCTATTAGCAGTGGCGAAATCATCGACACCTATGGCCTGCTTGAGGAAAAACGCACATTGGAGAACCGCCTTATTTATGGCAGTTACCCCGACATCATCATGCACCCCGAGGAAGCCCGCCGGTATCTTACCGAACTCACGCAGAGCTATCTATATAAGGATGTGCTCTCGCTCGACAGCCTCCGTAAGCCACAGCTACTCGACAAACTATTGCAAGCCCTTGCCTTCCAAGTGGGAAGCGAAGTGTCGACTAACGAGCTTGCCCGTACCTTACAAACCGACAGCAAGACCATCGATAAATACCTCGATTTACTGGAGAAATGCTACGTCGTTTTCCGTCTTGGCGGTTTGAGCCGTAACCTCCGTACAGAACTGAAACGAGCCAAGAAGATATACTTCTACGACAATGGAGTACGCAATGCCATCATACAGCAGTTCGCCCCAGTAGCTCTTCGCAACGACATGGGCGCACTATGGGAAAACTTCTTCATTGCCGAGCGCATGAAACGCAACCACTACAGCGGTCATTACTGCAACAGTTACTTCTGGCGCACTACGCTACAACAGGAGATTGACCTTATTGAAGAAAGCGACGGAGCTATGACCGCTTTTGAAATGAAGTGGAACCCCACAAAGAAAGTCATCTTCTCCAAAAGCTTTACCGAAGCCTACAATGTCAAAGAGACCGTCGTTATATCCCCTGACAACTATTTGGAGTATCTATAAACAAATTGAGAATTGCCCGGGTGCGGCAGCAAGTTTTCAACTTTCAATTTTCAATTTAAAA
>CAZTVH010000208.1:0-4301 GCA_964616965.1 uncultured Bacteroidaceae bacterium
TGGTTTTGCTTTATCTTGTCGTCGATGATGTTGTCGACGAGGCGGTCAATCGACTCCTTGTCGTGGCTCTTGAGGCTTTTGCAGGCCGCCTCCACGCTGTCCACCATCATCACCACTGCCGTCTCGCGCGAGAAGGGGGTGGGCCCGTTGTAGCGGAAGTCGGCTATAGATATAGGCTCGTCGGGATGCTCGGCACGCTCTTTGGCGTAAAAGTAGCCCGTCACCGTGGTGCCGTGGTGTGTGCGGATGAAGTCCTGTATGGAGGTGGGCAGGTGGTAGCGTTTGGCCAGCGCGATGCCGTTGGGCACATGGCTGATAATCATGGCTGCGCTCTCAAGGTTGTCCAGCTCGTCGTGGGGATTGAACTCGCTGTTTTGGTTCTCGGTGAAATAGAGGGGGGCCTGCAGCTTGCCTATGTCGTGATACAGTGCGCCCACCTTGGCAAGCAGCGCGTTGCCGCCTATCTCGTTCACCAGGTCCTCGCACAGGTTGGCCACCTGCATCGAGTGTTGGAATGTGCCGGGAGCATTACGGCTCAACTCGCGTAGGGCCGGGGTGTTGGTACTCGACAGCTCCATCAGCGTCAGGTTCGTCGTCAGCCCAAACAGCCGTTCGAAGAGGTAAATCAGAGGGTACGACAGCAGCGACAGCAGCGCGTTGAGGAAGAAGACCAGGTAGCGGTCGGCGGTGATGCTCTCCAGTGTGCTCTCCTGGCTCAACACGCCGAAGGTGTATATCAGTGCATAGGAGAGGAATATCACCCCTGCCACCAGGAAGAACTTGCTGCGGTCCTCGAAATTGCGCACCGTGACGATGGTCATCATGCCGGCAATGAGCTGGTAGAAGATAAACTCGAACGGGTTGGCCACCATGTTGGCCAGTATGATGACCGTGGTGACATGGACGTACAGTGCCACCCGCATGTCGAAAAACACCCTCATCATAATTGGCACCATGCACAGCGGCACTATCAGCACCCAGTCGGCATTGATATACTGCACCAGTGCCGTCATGGCGGAAACTATGATTATCAGCACCATGATAAACGTCACCTTGCGTGTGTCCTCCAGTATGGGGTGGCGCGTGTTGCGCATAAACAGAAAGAGGGCCACAAGGGCAAACAGGCATAGGGCGGCCTGCCCCACATAACGGCCTGCGGGGTGGTAGTGCTGCTGGTAGCGGCGGTCGTTGTCCTGCTCCAGCGAGCGCACTATCTGCGCCTTCTCAGGAGTCACCAGCTCGCCTTTGGCTATTATCAGCTCGCCTTGCCGCACCATGCCGTTGGAGGTCTCCAGTTGCGACAGGCGCGAGTCGAGCTCCAACTGTGTGCGGTTGCGGTCGTATACGATGCTGGGCAGCAGCACCCGGTCGCGCAGCAGGCTGTCGCGCACGTCGAGCGGGCACACAAAGTCGCCCACGCTGTGTTGCGACCCCACGTTGCCTTCCAGTATCACAGCGTCGTGTTGCTTAAAGTTGGGCATGTCCGATGGCATCTCCATGTATCCCACCCGGTAGATGCTGTCTATCTTTTTCTGCATCTGCCGTATGCGGCTTTCGGGGAGGGTGCTGGCCAGGGTGTTCAGTCGTTCCAGCGTGCGGTTGTAGGCAGTGTTGTCGTAGTGGTAGTAGAGCAGCAGGCTGTTGCGGGCCTCCTCCACCTCGCGGTCCACCTCGGCCTGTGGGCGTGCCACGGTGAAGTCGTGTGGCGCCACCAAGTCGCCCATGCGCCAGATGCCCCCTTCGGCATAGTCGTAGTGGTCGCCCTTGCCCTCCGATGGGAACAGGAGGGGGATTATGGCCGCCGTCGCCAGCATCAGCAGCGATCTGGTGATGAGGGGCAGGTGTTTCACCGTGTCGGAGATGATATTCTTTGTCGACATAATGTGACTATTTTTAAAATTGCAAATTTACACAAAATATTTTGAACAGCATGTCCGCGTACCGAAATTATTATGCATACCGCTCATTCTCAACGCTAAAATATGGTGGCCTGCCCTTGGCCTGCGGGCTGTTTTTCCTGTCGTTGTCGCCGCCTGCCGCCTCCTTTCTCCATTTTCAGTGCACTCTGCCGGCCTCTCATCAGCTGCCACTGCTCTCTTTCAGCCCTCAAGCGATACGAGCCCTTGAGGCAACTGCTAAAAATAGCCCGTCAGGAATATAATTGAGTTGGAAAACACCATCTATCCCCCGTAGGGCATTTCGTTCAATCCTTTTTGTCGCGTTCCTCTAAAACCCTTCAGCCTTCACTAAAGAGATTTTTGTGGCTCTCAGTCGTATGTGATTGATTTACAGTTGTTATTAAATCTTTGTCCACTCCTGTGGCGGAGATGGAGCGGGGAAGGAGCGGTGATGCAGTGGGGAACGGAGGGAGCCACCCAGGTGCTGGGGCTATAGCTCTTGCTCGTTGCAGAGGTGGGCTTGGAGCGACTCGAAGGTTCGGTCGAGGAACGTCCGCAGCTGTTTGTGGTAGTTGGCAATGGCGCGGTTTTCGGAAGCGTTGGCCGCAGTGGTTTCGATGGGGAACAGGGTGGGTTGGGCGTTGGCGAGGCGCAGGGTGCTGATGGGGTCGCGGCGGCGGCTGAAGCCGAAGATGTCGATGCTCAGAATGTTTGCCGACAGGCGGTTGCATAGTTCCCAATGGTTGTATTGCAAAAGGTCGGTAGGGTCGGGTTCGGTGGCGGGGCCCAGGGCAAGGCCGTATTGGCGGTTGTGGATGTCGTCGTAGAGTGTTTGCTGAAAACGCCATGAGTCGCGTCCGCGTATGAGCAGCATTTTGTCGTAGTCGGCAAAGGCCGGGTCGGCAGGGGACTTGGGGAGGCGGGCAATGAGGGTGTAGACGAGCCATGCGGCTTGGTCGTGGTAGAAGAAGCAGGGGTAGGCGGTGTCGCCTATGTAGATGTCGTCGATGCGTGCGAGTTGCAGTTGGTAGGCCTCGTTGAGCATGATGGCGAGTTGGAAGGCGTGGTCTTGTGTGTTGAGCATGACGATGGCGGTGTCGTCGAATGTGAACACGGGGTCGGGAAGGTAGGGCTGTTGTTTCTTTTTCATGGGTGGGCGGGGATTGTGGTTAGAAGGCTTGTTGGTGGGTGAAGTCGGGGCGGTAGCAGGCTTGCGAGTCGAGGTCCTGCACCCATCCGCGATGGAGGCCGAGGGCGTGGAGGTGGTCGACGACCTGTTGGTACTCTTCGGCATAGAGTGTGCGGCCCAGCTGGTCGGGGAGGTCGGGGAGGGACGGGAAGTATTGGGCCATGAGAGAGACGTGCAGGTTGAGCGAGAGGTCGGCGAGGGTGTCGAGCGCGAGGAGGCTGTTTTCGACCTGTCCGGGCAGCACGAGGTGGCGGACGATGATGCCCCGGTAGGCGAGGCCGTCGTCGTCGGTGGGGAGGGCGGAGCCTTTCTGGCTGTACATCTCGCGGAGGGCGGCGAGGGCGACGGTGGGGTAGTCGGCGGCATGGCTGTAGCGGCGGGCGAGGTCGGGGAGGCTGTATTTGTAGTCGGGCAGGTAGATGTCGATGTAAGGGGCTAGCATCTGGAGGGTTTCGACGCTGTCGTAGCCGCCGGTGTTGTAGACGGTGGTGGGGAAGAGGCCGCGGGCGTGGAGCCCTTCGACGATGGCGGGGAGGCTGTCGGCGTAGTGCGACGGGGTGACGAAGCCTACCATGTTCTCGGTCTGGGGGAGCAGGCGGGCTATCTCGTCGACGATGGCCTCGATGCCGACGAAGCGGGGGTGGGGAGTGGTCTGAGTAGTCGGAGAGGTCTGATTGTTCCGATAGTGCGAAATTTGGTGGTTTTGGCAGTAGACGCACTGGAGGTTGCAGTGGGAGAAAAAGACGTTGCAGATGCCCTTGGTGCCGCTGAGGGGAGGCTCTTCGCCACGGTGGATGCAAATGGTGGCGGCTTCGGGCTCGCGGTGGGCATGGCAAAAGCCAAGTGTTTCAACACGGTCGGCGGTGCATTGGCGTGGACAGAGGGTGCATTTCATGTTGCAAAGATACGTTTTTTTGATGAAAAAAATTTATGTTTTAGAAAAAAAGTGTACTTTTGCAGTGTCGTCCATCCGAGCCCTTGATGGGTAAGCGGGTGGGAGACAGGACATAATAAGAAAGACGTTGAGCGAAACGTTTTATCTGCGGCATGTAGAATCTGGTAAATTCGCAATCTTCCGCACGGTGAAGCAGCTGCTAACGTCCATTGTTGCGTTATACATAGTTCTTGTGTATAGACGTCAGCGTGGGCTCGGCATTGCTTATCTTCGGAAGATGGGCGTACCAGAGCCTTACATGCGGGATAAGCGATGAGCT
>CAZTVH010000209.1:0-4186 GCA_964616965.1 uncultured Bacteroidaceae bacterium
GTGAGGCCGAAGACGGCGATGCCGGTGTAGGCTATGTCGGACACGAGGGTAATGAGCACGGGTGTCCAGCGCAGCGAGTGGGCAAACACGTCGGTCATCACCTCAATGGAGTTGTAGAAGGGAATGAGGTAGACGACGAGGTTGTCGGGCGTGCTGGTCTGGAACATGGGCAGCAGGCCTGCCAACATCACCACCAGCATGAAGGGGGTAATCATGGTGCCGGCGTTCTTCACGTCCTTGGCAAGGGCGGAGAGCAGGCTGACTGCCGAGGCCATGATAAGCACCGATGCAAGGATGACCAACAGCAGGGCTATATAGTCGTTGGTGGTATAGTTGAAGGGGATGCTTATCTCGTCGCTGCTGGCTGAAATCATCTTAGGCAGCGAGAGGGCGATGCCGATAAAGCTGGAGAGACCGCTGAGCAGGGCGATACTACTGAGCGATACAATCTTGCCCAATGCCAGCTCGGAGCGTTTCATGGGTGTGACCAGCAGAGTGGCAAAGGTGCCACGCTCTTTCTCGCCCGCAATGGCGCTGGGGGCTATTGCCATAGTGCCGCTGAAGAGCATCATAATGATGAGCATGGGGATGAGCTTGCTGAGTATGTCGCCCACCACTTGGTCGTCGGTAGCTTGGTCGAAACTCTGCTCTTCGCTGTCGGCACGGTTGATGTCGAAGAGGTTCGACTGGCTGTTCTCGTAAGCGGTCAATGCCCCGTCGATGGCATAATAGACACGGCTGGCGGCGTTGTTGGCCGAGTTGTAGTAGATTTCGACATTGGGAGCCAGTGTGCCACTCTGAGGCGAATAGGCAGCAACCAGCGAGTCGAAGTTCAACGGGAAACGTATCAACACCGCATTGAGGTCCTTGTCCTGCAGGGCATCGATGTCGTCCTGCCCGAAGGGGTGCTGCAGCAGGGCCATGCTGCTATCGGTTGGTTCCAAAAGGGCTGCCATGCTTTCGGGCATATTCTCCACATGCACGGTGACGAGGTCTTGCTCGCCCTGGGTCTCCATATTACGGATGCCCACGCCCATGAGGCTGTAGATAAGATATATCAGCAGACCGGGCATGATGACAGAGGTGAACACCAGCTGGCGGTCGCCAAAGAAGCGGGCGAACTCTTTGCGTATGATGGTCCAAGTGTTGCTATGGTTTTTCATTCTTCGTCTCCTTTCTGTGCTTTATATAGTTCGAAAAAGCGGTCTTCGATGCTCAATCCGTCGCATACCTCCTCTAGTGTGCCACAAGCCGAGAGGTGTCCGTCGATGATGATGCCCACGCGGTCGCACAGGCGTTCCACCAGACTGAAGATGTGGGTGGAGAGGATGATGGTCTTGCCCTCGCTACGCAGCTCCTGCAGGTAGTCGGTCACCGTGCGGGCGGTGATGACGTCGAGGCCGTTGGTGGGCTCGTCGAAGATGATAATGTCGGGGTTGTGCACCAGCGAAATGACGATGCTCAACTTCTGTTTCATGCCAGTGGAAAGGTTGGCCACCTTCACCTCGGCTAACTTGTCGATGCCGAAGCGTGTGAAGAGTGCCTGCTTGCGTTCGGCGACGATGGCGGGAGCCACACCGTGCAACTCGCTGAAGAAGTCGAAGAGGTAGTTGGGCGTGAAGAAGTCTTCCAACTTCAGCTCGCTGGTGAGGAAGGCTATCTTGCCCCTCACCTCTTCGGGCTGGCTGACGATACTGCAGCCGTCCACCCATGCGTCGCCCTTGTCGGGCTTAATGAGGGTGGCAAGCATACGCAGTGTGGTGGTCTTGCCTGCCCCGTTGGGGCCCAGCAGGCCGAAAATCTCGCCTCGGTTGGCAGTCAGCGTCAGGTCGTCGACAGCCACCTTGCGACGCTCGTGTGTGCGCTCCAGCCGTTGCTGTTTGCGCGAGAGGGTGAAGGTCTTACTCAAGCCTTCGATACGTAGGATTTCGTCCATGATATTAATTGTTTTTTTCTGATTATTCGGAAGGGTCGGAGTATTCTGATTATTCTGATTGTTTCTTTATGCCTAATATTGCCCAGCGCAGGAAGGGGATGCGGCGCAGCAGTTCGTAGAGGGCTGGGGAGAGGGTGAAGACTGCCACCAGTAATATCAGGTAGTCTGCCACGGGGGGTAGCCCCGTGTATAGCTTCAACATGTAGCCGAAGGCGGCGATGATGAGGTAGTGCACGATGTAGATGCCGTAGCTGCTGCGGGTCATGTAGGTGGCAAATGGAGTGGTGCGGTCGCCCCAAGCCTTGAAGCATGCCAGCATGGCAAGGATGGCCAGCCAGGCATAGAGATTGGTGCTCCAATGCATCAGGTAGAGCGGTGCGGTGTTGGTCTCACCCCAAGTGGCGCAAGTGAGAGCTACCCCTGCCACCGCCGCCATGGCAAGCAGCCAGCTGGCATATTGCGACAGGAAACGCTGCACGCTGTCGCGTGAGAAAAGGTAGTACCCCATCAAGAAAGGAACCAAGTAAGCCGCTGGGCGGTAGAGGTTCCAAAGACCTTGGGCACTATTGGGGTCGGGGTTAGGTATAGAGCCTTGCGCCCCTGCCCAGATGAGAAGGAATCCGCCCACTAGCAACAGCGCAAAACGGCATACCTTGGACCAACCTCGCGTGGACTGCAGCAGATGGCCGACGGCATTGTACAGGCGGTCGCGCTCAATGGCGATAATAATAATCAACAGCAGGGAGAATAGCCACAGCTCCTGAATAAACCACAGCGGGCCGATGCCTGAGAAAGCACATGCCATATAACGGACAGGACCAGCGGGGATGGAGGCAATCTGATTGGGGATGCCCTGCGCCACACCGGCTATCTGGGTGTTGAAATAGCCCGTCATCCATTGAAAGACAAACAGGCCTATCGTGGCAGGGACAAGTAGTTGGCGCGTGCGTTTCTTGAACCATTGTCCCCTTGAGGCGTTTATTGTCAGCCTGGACACCGGGTGGAGAGCATAGCGACTGCTGATGCCCGCCACAAGGAACAGCAGCATCATAAACCACGGATAGAGGAGATACATCACAACATCCTGCGGTTGGGCTTTGGGGTCGTCCACCCAACCCCCGATGCCGCCAAAGACTCCCTTGTTGTTGTAGAAATAGATTACATGGTAGAGGAGGACAAGCAACACTGTCGTCCAACGGATGTTATCCAAAAAGTGTTTTCTAGTCATAATTTTTTGCGTAATTTACTCTCTATTATACAATATGTGATACAGAAGACAGTCAGCAAAACCACCACTGCGACAACAATCACCCTTTCTGCCACCAAGTTTGGCCACAACACGGCAGCGGAGATAACCGCAAAAAGCAAGGCAAGCATCAGCACGCATACCCCCGCCGACACATATCGCAACCCCTCAGGGTCAGGCCCATATTTTATACGCTCCCAACGCCACCGACCATCAACCCTTTTGACGGTATAGTTGTAATTGTGTTGCGGGTTGAGGGTACAGAAAACCATCAAGGCACATGTCGCCAATTCCACAACGAAGAAAACCAACGGCAGCACGATGCGCATCTCCCTATCATTTCCCAGCACTGCCAACAGCACCGTCTGCGCCAGCAGTATGCCCACCGAGGCAAAAAGCATTATACGGAAGATGGATTTGTTTCTCTCTTTCATGGTTGGTTAACTATTATTGTCACGCCTTTTAGCCATTTCTATTTTCACCGACAACCACAGCACCAATGCAACCGTCAAGACACTCAATACAACGATACACCATCCAGCGGAAATCCTGTCGAACAGGGGTACACCAAGTTTATCCATGATGTCAACGGCAAACATTAATGTTACGAACACGCTCATGGCACCCATCATAATGTAGCTGTAGCCGTAAGGGTCGATGGCGTGACTCTCGTCCAATTTCAACCGACGCTCGCGAATGTCAAGTTTCAGATTCACGGTCTTCCCCGACCGGACAAAGGTATACACTACTGCCAACAATGCAATCACCTCGGGCAGTGTCCTGAATATCAAGTGCGATACCTTCTCACCTCCCATCGGCATCTTGACAATGAACCACACATTCGATGCCAGACAGATGACGGCAGCCAATGCCAGCAAGATGTATCCTATGGTTCTGCGTTGCTCCATTTTAATCCTCCTTGTCTTTATTACCAGCGGAAGTTTTCCGCGGGGTGCGTTTGGCACGTTTGAGGGCTTCGGACAGAATCCATTCTATCTGCCCGT
>CAZTVH010000210.1:0-4186 GCA_964616965.1 uncultured Bacteroidaceae bacterium
ACAATTGGTTGTAGATGTAATTGACATATTTACCCCATTCGATTTCTGCCGAATCAGTTGTAACGTCTATACCTTCATATCCGAAAGTCTGTATATTTTTTTGCATTGAGTGACTTCCTCCATCTTGACATTGTTTTCTCTGGTACAGGAAAATGGGGACGTTTCTAATATATACTGTTTGTGGCAAAGCATGTCCAAGTTGATAATTATAGGTATCGCTGTCGCTGCAAACAACTATGCTCAACAACTGGTTGTCATCATTACTCCACGTTTCGAGATGCTGCAAGAGTGCCATATTTTGAAGGTCGGCCTCTATGAATTGGAATTCAAGGTCAAGAAAGTTCGATTCAATGACAGACTGCAACGATTTCTCGGACATGCTACCGAATGAATCTATGGCATGGAACGAATACCCACAGCACTCAAACAAGGTTTTGTGACGACCGATAAACGATTGCATCCGCTGACCCATATTGAGGTCAATACAAGTGATCTTAGACTTTATTCTTCGTTCTGCGAAGTTAGGATAATGCAATAGTAGAGCCGCCTCTCTACACATAGCTTCACCCATCGCAGAGAAGCCCATTATCACAAAATGAACATACTTGTAAGGTTTCGAATTTATGTTGTCTTCATCCGAACGGTAGTCGGGTTTTCTATAGATATTGTCAGTATCGACAAGCACCTTACGTGCCCACAACTCTTCATGGTTATAGGGGTGAAAATGTTGAATGTCATCCTCACCATGATGAATCACCATATCGTATATGGCTTGTTCATACATCTGGACATAGCAGTCAACCTTGGCATTGATAGTGTGGGTGATAGTACGATAACAATCCAGATTTAGCAAGTCTCGATTAGGATTAGAGGTTTCACCTAAAATGTAAACTTGCTTTGCACAGGACACAAATAATGAGCGCAGGTCATCACTGCTATTCATGTCGCCCCTTAACACAAACACATTCCCCTTTTTGCCAATAGCGTCATAGATATTGTTTCGGCAATCGAGTACTTCCTTCGAGACTACAATAACAATATCGTGTTCTGTCTTGCACAACCTTGAAACCAGAATGGGAACACTCTCGTTATAGCCAAGAATCAAATAGTGGTTCTTGAATCTGTATCTGACATTTCCCTCCTGTACCTTCTCGGCACGGCTTTGTATCGCATTGGTCAGTGTAGCAATAAGCAGACCTTGAAAAACGATAGAGCCAATGATACAAGCAATCAAGGTAACCCACTTTGCCCAAGGTGCTGAGCTATACGGGCCATTAGAATAAGCGTAGTTAGTATACTGGCCGCTACCAAAAAAATCTGCGAACCCCTTGGCAATAGAATCGGTATAATCGACTCCAACTCCGAGAATCCAATACACAGTAGCAACAAAAAGTATAGAAACCACAAAAACAGCTACGAACACTATGAGTTGGTCGCCAACACCAGAAGATAATCTCTGATCTATTACTCGTTTCAATCTCATCTTCTTACTCTAATAAATTCACATCATAAATTGCAAGCTGACCTTGATGGCGTAAGGCGAAGCGGCATCTTCAAGGTAGGCGAGCCGCCGCACATAGTCGATACGGATGAGCTTGAGGATATTCTCAATGCCGATGCTATATTCCATATAGGGCGTGGTGGAGAGGAAGTTGGCACCTGTGGGCAGCAGGTATAGTCCCGTGTGCCCTGAGGCGGGATTGTTCTTGTCCGACATGGCACCGTAGAGCAGGTTGAAGCCCAGCACCTCGCGAAGGCGGAGATTCTTGATAAGGGGAATGTGGTTGAGAATAAGACCCTTCATATGGTAGGTGGCGAAGAGCGAGACATAGCGGTCGGTGATAAACTCCATGGGGCGCATGGTGTTGAACGAGCTCTCCGACATCATATAGCTGCTATTGCCGTTGGGGACAAACAACTTGGGCATAGGCACCTGGTTCCACACCATGCCGCCATGCACACGGATGTCGAGGTAGCCGAGGGCGGCAAACCAGTAACGGCTGAAGATGTTGAATGTGGAGCGATTGTAATAGAACCCGTCGAGCATTCCCATTTCATGGCTCAAGGTGAAAGAGGAGGCGTTGGCCGATAGATTCAGTAGCGAGCTTTCGCCCGACCTACCACTCCGCACCAACGAGTTGGGCGAGAAGCTAAGGCTTGTCGCCCACTGGGCGTAGACGATGCTGTTGACCCGCTCAGTACCATCGGGTGTGATGCGGTAGTAGTTGAGCATACCCGTTGGGCGGATGTGCTGTGCACCCACCCAAGTGTCGACACCGATGAAGTTAGGCCACTGGCGGCGAAAACGCAGCTGCAGGTCGGCGACGTACTGGGCCGGCACCTCGTTGTCGTCCCAACGTAGTATGTTGTCGCGGTCGAACTGCTCAAAAGAGAGGCCCGGCGACTCAACATCGTAGCCGGCATGGAGGCAGATATACCCCAGCGGATTTTCTTTGGGGAAACGACGCTTGGGTGCGAAGGTGTGGATGAGGTTGAGGTTGAACTTCAACTGCTTGTCTCCAAATCCGTAGGCGACATATCCGTCGAAGAAGTTGCGTCGGTTGAGACGTGCCGTGGACATACCTCCGACACGCAGGCGCAGCCCATCGATACCATTGTGGCTGACAAAATTATAGATGGGGCCGAAGTCAAATCGGCTGGAGTCGCGCGTGGAATGGGTGGGGATGTAGCTGGTGAAAAGGGCTTCGGCAGTCTTGATGGTATAGCGCACAGAGGGGATGCGCATCAGCTCGTAGCGCATACTGTCGAGGAACGTCTCAGCAAGAGTGAGTTCTACGGGTCGGCGGGCGTTCCACTCGCGGCGCAGCACCTTGTGGGCGTAGGGCAGGGTGGCATGGGTGGCATGGGGGCTAAACAGGCTGTCGGGCTGTGGGATGAGGGTGTCGAAGGAATAGTCATAGTAGAGGTGTAGCTGATGGGCGTAGACCTGCCGCAGCCGTTTGCCTACATAGAAACGACCGTAGGTGTCCGTGCGGGTGGGCAGGTAGCGGCCTATGCTGTCTCGCTCGAAAGACTGCACCACGTTCAGGTCGCGGACAAAGTTCAAATCCACCGCCTCAGGCACCCGCATGGCGTAGCGTTTCACGGCATAGCTGCTGTCGTCCACCACCACATACATCGACCCCACAAAGCCGAAGTTGCCTTTGCTTGCCGGCACAAAGGAAAGCTCCACACAGCGTTGCCCGTCCAGCTCTACGGTGTCGGTGATATAGTACCGGTAAAAGGCGGTGGCCATAACCGAGGAGAGCGGGCTGACGAAGCGCACCGACATGAGGGCTATCTCGTTGGAGAAGATGTTGATGGTGGGGAATAGTGCGTCCAAATCGTCATCCAATCCCTCCTGCGTGAGGTTCACATCCACACCGTCCGACCGGGTGGCGGTGGTGAGGGTGTGCATAGTGCCGTCCGTGTAATTCTGCGTGCTGAGACGCTCGTGGATAGAGAAGTGCAGTATCTCGGCATTGTCGAACTCAGCCTGGTCAATATATTTCTCGATAAACTGGAAGTGTTTCCAAAAGGCATGTGTCTCAAAATCGGGATGGAACTGGTCGAGGCACATGTTCAACTTCTCAAACACTCGACGGCTGAAAAGGTCGTTGGAGGTGACACTGTTTTCGCCCTTATGGTCAATCACCTTCCGCACCAACTCCACAGCGGGGTTGTTCTTGCGACGATAACGTTCGCGCTTGCCCTTCTTGGCGGTGACGTTCACCGTCTGCAGGGTCGTCACCTCTGGCACCATGACCACCTTCAGCCGACGCGAGGTATGCCCTTTCAGCTTCACAGTCTGGGGGCGGTAGCCCACCATCTTGAAGCGCAACAGGGTATCAGCCGCCGTAACACTGAGGTCGAAGTGGCCGTTGATGTCCGACACGGTGCCGCTCTTCGAGTTGGCAATGGCTATCTGCACGAATGCCAGCGGCTCGCCCGTGTTCTTGTCTATCACCGTGCCCGAAATAGGGGTCACACGGCGTTGCCCCCATGCCGACGACACCACTACCAAGGCAAGAAACAACAACACTAATCCTCGACGGAAAGCAGTATTCAAATTGAAAGTTGAGAGTTAAGGTTGAAAAAAAGAATTCGTTAATGTGTTAATTCGTAAATTCGCGAGTCTTTGATGCACCAAGGACTAACACATTAACACGTTAACACATTCACACAT
>CAZTVH010000211.1:0-4173 GCA_964616965.1 uncultured Bacteroidaceae bacterium
TCTAAATCATATTTGTGTCTTATATTTCTAGTTAATTACTTGTATTTGAAGTCAACAGATAAACGCCGTTACAACGTCTTATCTATTCTATATGTCCTGTCGCCCACCCCTTTACCCTTGCGGGCTTCGGGATGTTTGACGCTGCAAAATTACAACTTTTTCCCGACATGGTAAGAAAAAAAAATCCCGCCAGCCAGAAAGCCAGCAGGGAATAGAGCAAAAAAATAGGCATTTAGCACATTATGTAAGTGCCATGCTCGGTTTTGTTAGTAATGATTATTTTGTTATCATTTTTGAAGGAAGAATGCGGTCAACGATGACCATATCTTAACCGTATCTTATAGGTTGTCATAATACTCGTTCACTCTCTTTCTTAATATGCCGAAGTATTCCTCCACCGTCATCAGTTCACTTTCTGGCGTTTTAGTCATTTTTTCATGTACATCACGTGACGGTGACGGCGCATGAATCAACACTTTTGTGACAGGATCTGTTGTACATTCTATAGTATCCATAATAAACTCCTTTCAATTTGCAAAATTACAACTTTTTCCCGACATGGTAAGAAAAAAAAAATCCCGCCAGCCAGAAAGCCAACAGGAATAAGGGGAAGAAAATATGGGGGGGAGCTAAAAGTGTCTTTACGACTATTCTTAGCCTTCTTTTTAGTCTATATACCGTTGTTTGTTGATTATCATTATTGCTGACTACTAAAACAGTGCTTATTTTTTGTGTCTCGATTTCTGCGCCCAGTCTTCCAATTGAATGTCTGGGATATGGTCGAAATGTTTCAGGTTGGATGTAACCATCACCAAATTGTTATATACAGCACATGACCCTATCATCAAATCGAATTCCCCCACTACAAACCCTTTGGCTTGAAGTGCAGCCTTGTTCATTCCATACAGTTGCAACGACGGCCGTATCGGGATGACCTCGAACAACGCCTGCAAACGCTGTACATCATCGTAGTTTTCCTTTCTCCCTGACTTTGCTGCTCCATAGAACAACTCTGCTATTGTGATTTCAGACACATAGCAATTCTTGTAGCCAATGGTTTCAATCTTTTCTATGACCTGTTCGTTTCGGCGAAACAGCTCGATGCAGATGTCGGTATCTATCAAGTACTTTGTCATAACCACATTACCAGTTCAAGACCTCACGTCCAGCATATTCGCTGTTTCTCAATTCGTCGGCATTTCCCCATACGCCACAGAACATGGTATGCAAATCGTCTGAAATCTCTTCTCTGGGTTTTGCGTTTATGATAGAAGAAGAGAGTTTTGCAATCAAGTCCAGCTTGTCATCCACACTCAGCGTTGCAAGCATCGTCATGTACATATCAGTTATACTTGTCGTGGGAATTGAGTTTGTCCTAATCATTGTTTTGAATATTGTTTCAATTTGCAAAAATACAACTTTTTCCCGACATGGAAAGAAAAAAGGGTTATTAGCGTCCGGGATGAATGATAATGCACGCCCACCTATTGTTATTGTAATTGTCATCGGGTACCTTTTTTCTCAAAAGTGACACCCTGATTTTTGCCTTTTGGGGTATAACTACAATGACATCATCACTCATATCAAACCCCGGCAGGCCTCCACTATGCCTACGCTCTAAAGGCGGAGGTGGAACGACACAAGGCATAAGGAAAACAGACTTCACAACACAGTCAATCCATTTGACAGATATTTTTTCAACATGTCATAAAAAAGGTGTAATTTTGCAGCATGAAAGCAACGATACTTAACATAGGCGATGAGCTGCTTATCGGACAGGTTGTCAACACGAACGCCAGCCGCATGGCTCAGATGTTGGTGGCGGCAGGCATCGACGTTTGCGGCACATATGTGATAGGCGACAACGCCGACGACATCAAATATTACATCCGCCACTGCATCGAACGGAGCGACGTGGTGCTGATGACCGGCGGGCTGGGACCCACGAAGGACGACATCACCAAGAAGACGCTGTGCGAGCTGTTCGACAGCGAGCTGTACGAGAACGAAGAGGCGTTGGCGAACGTGAAACGCATCTTCGACTCCCGTGGCTACGAACTCACCCCCGTCAACCGCCAGCAGGCATGGGTGCCACGCTGCTGCACGATGATTAACAACGTGCTGGGCACGGCTCCCTGCATGTGGTACGGCGAGTCACCGCTGACAATAAAGGGCGAGTCGCCGCTGACAATAAAGGGTGACCCACCACTATCGATGAGCGGAAAGGTCTTAGTGTCGTTGCCCGGCGTGCCGTTTGAGATGGTGAACCTGATGGAGACGGAGATTATCCCCCGTCTGCAACGCCATTTCCGCACCGACCAAATCATCAATAAGAACATACTGGTGCAGGGCATTGGCGAGTCGTTCCTGAGCGACCTGATAGAGCCGTGGGAGCTGGCACTGCCTAAGACCATAAGGCTGGCATACCTACCCCAGGCTGGTATGCTGAAACTGCGGCTGACCGCCCGTGGAGGCCACGACGAGCGCCCTCTGCTGGAGCAACAGATAGCCGATGCAGTGAAGAGCCTCTACCCCATTGCGGGACAATATATAGTAGGTGAGGACGGCGAGTCGCCGCTGACAAATAATTTCGAGACCTTGCCTGAGCTAGTGGCGTACACCATGAAGAAAGTTGGCAAGACCCTTGCCACTGCCGAAAGCTGCACGGGCGGCACACTGGCACACCAGCTGACCGCTATGGCAGGAGCGTCGGAATACTTCCGTGGCGGCGTGGTGGCGTACAGCAACAAAGTGAAGGAATGCGCCCTGGGTGTGCGACACGAGACCCTCATGGCTCACGGGGCTGTGAGCGAAGAGACCGTGCGCGAGATGGCTGCGGGAGCACGCGAGCGTCTGGGTGCCGACTATGCCGTGGCGACGACAGGCATTGCCGGCCCCGGAGGAGGCACGCCAGAAAAGCCTGTCGGCACGGTGTGGATTGCCGTGGCAGGTCCTGACGGGGTGACCGCCAAACTGCTGAAATTCGGCGACCGCAGGGCCCAGACCATCGAAAGGACCTGCAACGCCGTGTGGAGCGAACTGATTAAGAAAGTAAAAACTAAAAAGTAAAAACTAGAATGTGTTAGTCCTTGGTACATCCAAGACTCACGAATTTACGAATTAACACATTAACGAATTCGAAAAGTTTTAGTTTTTACCTTTTACCTTTTAGTTTGAAAATATGTCTAGAGGACTACTAACAGTATTGATGCTCATCTGCTCGAACGTGTTTATGACGTTTGCTTGGTATGGCAACCTGAAGCTGCAGCAGATGAAACTGATTACCGACTGGCCATTGATAGCCATCATCCTGCTGTCGTGGGGTATGGCGTTGTTTGAGTATATGTTTATGATTCCCGCCAACCGCGTCGGGTCACAGATTACGGGCGGCCCCTTCTCGCTGATGCAGCTGAAGATAATACAGGAGGGGGTGTCGCTGACGGTGTTCACGCTCATCGTGGCATTGGTGTTCAAGGGCGAGCCCATCCGCTGGAACCATCTGGTGGCATTCGGATGTATCATCCTAGCCGTGTTTTTTGCATTTATGAAAACCGAATGATATGAGAAAAAGCATCTATATTCTTACCACCCTGCTGGTGCTGCTGACTGGCTGCAACAGAAATATCAAGCAGGTGGAACTGACCGACTGGCAGTTTGAATACAACGGCCAGTGGCTGCCCGCCACGGTGCCGGGGTGCATCCACACCGACCTGATGGCGCACGGCATCATCCCCGACCCATTCTACGGCACCAACGAAGACTCTGTGCAGTGGGTAGGCGAACGGGTGTGGAAATACCGCACCGTCATCACCCGCGACATGTGGGCGGGCTATGAGCATTGCGAACTGGTGCTGCAAGGGGTGACCTATTGCGACGTGACGTTGGAAGGGAACGTCAGCGGAGGACATTTCCAAAGGCATGCAATCATGTGCGACAATATGTTCCGCGAATACCGCGTGTGCCTGTTCGACGTGCTGATGGAAGGCAACATGCTGCCCGACATGGACGACAGCACCCTGCTGGAAATAACCTTCTACCCCATCGAAATCAACAACGAGGGCCATTTCGTCGCCGAGACGGAGTGCGAGGAGGACGGCTACCCATATCCCGACATGGACTACGACCTGCCCGACCACCGCGCCATGAGCCGCATGCCCCCCTATATGCTGGGAT
>CAZTVH010000212.1:0-4108 GCA_964616965.1 uncultured Bacteroidaceae bacterium
TATGAAAAGTCTCACCCGAGGTTATTTATTGAAGTTTTCATAATATAATCTGTCGCTCATAGTTCATAACGGCTTGCCAGTTCTTGTTTGTAGTCGAAGTCCTCTGGTGCAGTCGCTATGCCACGGAGACGTTGCCAACGACCTTTCTTCAACTCATACAAATATGCCGGACTTTGTACGTATAATTCGTTTTCTTCATCCTGCAGTGCTTCCATCAGCGGGGATTTATAGACTTTCTCCATTGCCTGCTCGATGCCGCAACCTGTGTCCTCCATTACATATTTCACCAGCTCGCTCAAGTCATAATTAGTCAAGTACGTTGCTATCTGAATCCATCCTTAAAAAGCCACATTCAGCCTTTCCCTATCACTTAAACCGACTACGGGAAACGGCGGAGAGAGGCAAATGATATTGGTGAAGATGACGTGGGAAGAATAAATCGGTCGAAGAAAGAGCACAAGAAAAGCTTTTTTGAGCTTTCCCATATACTTTTTAAGGTTCCAAACTGCAGCGGAGAGTTGTGCGTTCATGGTGGAAGAGGCCTCTTCCCAGAGGTAGTTGCGTTCCATTCGACAGTCTGACTTGAGGTGTCCGATGAGCGGCTCGATTGCTGCTCTGCAACGGAAGAGATGCCGTTTCTTCCTCTTCTCTTGTTCTGAGTCTGTCCTCTTGGGCGGCTTGGGTGTAAGCACTTCCACGCCGCAGGCTTCTTTCACTCCGCGCCCGCCACGGTCGTAGCCAAGGACTTGGGGCAGTTTCAGATCGTTGCGGCGCATCTGTTCGAGCAAAGGCACGACGGTGTGTCCGTCGTTGGGGTTGCCTGGGAAGGCCTGGATGGCGAGGATGATCTGCGTCTTGGCGGTGCATATGAGGCCAACCTTGTTGCCGAACTCGTACATCTGATGCGCCTTCCCTTTGGCGATGCAGGCTGTGTGCGGCTTGTGCAGGCTGTAGACCTTGTCTTTCTGGTTGCGGTCGCGCAACAGGGCTCCGTTCAGCAGGTCGAGCACTTCGCGCAGCTCGTCCGTCATCCTGTCTATCAGGCCGCGCTCCAGCTCGCGGACCAGGCGTCCGGCTATCGTGCCGAGCTTCCTTGTGGCCTTCACTGCGGTCTTCCTGCGTTTGGGATGCTTGGCGTTGTGCGTCTCGCGCATCAGGTTTTTGCCGGTCTCGGTGTAGGTCTGACGCTGCTTCACCCCGTGTTCCTTGGCGATGGCGTTGCACTTGTTGATAACCTGCAGGTACAGCCTTGCGTCGGTCGGAAACTCCGTGTTGTTGCCCTGCACTGTAGTGTCTGACACGACGGTCTTCTCTTCGGCGTCCTTGCCGTGGAGCCTGGCGGTGTAGCCAAGTATCTTCTCCGTCCCCAGCTCGCCTATCCGCTTGCGGAAATGAACAAAGTCGCTCGGGTCGAAGGGAAATTTGTGCTGGAAGAACGTCTCGCCGTAGAAGTACTGCATGTACGGATTCATCACCCACTCCGCCGGCAGCGTCTCGTCGCCAAGGCCGTACATCTGCTTCAGCAGCAGGCATCCCACCATAAGGCGTATCGGCTTGGCCGGACGCCAGTTCTTCGAGTACAGCGGTGCAAACTCGCGCTCGAAGTAGTCCCAGTCGATGTTGTCGGCCAGCAGGGCCAGTTCGTTGCCAAGGTCTATAAAGTCGGTGAGCATCGGGCGGAAGAGTTCAGGGGTCGTGCGGTTTGGTGATTTCGGGCTAATGGACAAATTTTAGGCTATAATTCTTGTAAGGCCTATAATATTCTGTAAGTTGTAGCGTTCAAAGGTTATGAACAAAAAAAGTGCATACACTGCGGCAGCCCGATAACAAAGAAAAATGGCAAGGTGAACGGGCGACAGATGTACAAATGCCATGTTTGTGGACGCCAATTTCTAGGAGGAGAGAGACGTAATCCAGAGAGGATGCTGTCAGAATATTTGAGGGGGAAGCAGACATACGGCCAGCTTGCCGAGAAATACGGATGCTCAGAGAAGACAATCCGTCGATGCATAGACAAAGCCAAGCCCCGTAGGATGGTGGAATTCTCACCAGTGGCTAATGTGGTTATGGACACGACCTATTTCGGGAGGAAATTCGGCGTGATGGTGTTCAAGAACAGCCTGGACAAGAAGGTCTTGTTGAAGAAGTATGTCAGAAGCGAGACAGTGAGGGCGTATCTGGACGGAATCGCCGAGATAGCACGTCGAGGGATAGGCGTGCAGGCCATTGTCTGTGACGGAAGAAAGGGTGTGGTACAGGCCTTCCCCGACATTCCCGTCCAGATGTGCCAGTTCCATCAGGTTAAGATTGTGACGAAGTACCTCACCAAGAACCCCAAGCTTGAGGCGGCAAAAGAACTGAGAGACATCGTTCTCCGGCTTGTTGACAGTAACGAGGCCGACTTCACCGCCATGCTGGACAAATGGTATGCCAAGTGGAAGGACCTGCTGGATGAGCGAAGCCGCAATGAAGAGACGGGCAGGACCTTCTGCACCCACAAGCCACTGCGCAGCGCATATCGCAGCCTAAGAAACAACCTCTTCAACCTGTTCGAATTCGAGCATTGGAGAGACCTAGACATCCCCAACACGACCAATGCCTTGGACGGGCAGTTCTCCGACTTGAAGAACAAACTGCGCAACCATAATGGGCTGTCCAGAGTCCGTAAGATGAGGCTCATTGACGACTATTTTCAGGCTTGATATTTATTGCGGCACAAAGGCCGCCTATGGGGTTTTTGAGGCATGGCAGGTATTACCCGAAGAAAGAAGGCTGCCGTATGACGCGACAGCCCTTTCTTCGGTACAAAACCTGGTCGACTATTCCTTGAGGGGTTGCTCCCCAGCAGAGCCCCTCTCCGCTTCATCGACGGTGCAAAGATACAATCATTTCACGACATGGCATAATTTGACAAGAAAAAACAGCCTAAAATTTGTCCATTAGCGTGCATCGTCTCTAAAACAGCCTAAAATTTGTCCATTACACCGGAACGAACAATCCACGCCAATGCGTGAACCTGTTGTTTCTTATTCTCGCCTCTTAAGATTACCAGTCTTCGATTAAGGAGAACAAGCACTTCAAGCTCTATTTTATTTCTTTACTATTTCTACGTTTTATGTCATTTTATTAATACATTGATTACGAAATACACTATCTTTATTTTATTTTTTTATTCTGTTTGCTATATATTCTGTGGCAGTCATGACGGGAAGATTCGAGGCAGTAAAGTCCTTCCCGTTGCGCGTGATGATGATTTCTGCTTTTGCGTTGAGGGCATTGTAATATTGCATTGCATCCTCGAAGTCTTTGAACTGCGAAGCTATAGAATCATCAACAGTACGCTCGTCAGATATGGTTACACTGACAAGTTGGCGAAGATTTGATAATAGAATGCGTACACCCTTGGAACCATGCTTGCGCAAAAGGAATGATGCTGTGGAAAATGTCATTGGTGACACTAAGAGCTCGACTTTCTTGTCGTGTGCCATAGTGAAAAGCTGCGCGGCATCGTAGCAGAAAGGTTCTCGGCCTTCCAAAAGATCCACCACTATATTAGTGTCAAGAAATAACCGCGTCATTGATATTTCTCCTTCAGATATGAGTAATAAGCCTCTCGGGCATTAAGGTCATTATCCGCAATAGGAGCACCGGCACCGAGTAAGCTGAATACAATGTCAGGCATTCCTGTTTTGTTGGATGTGGGAACAGATTGGGAGGTGAGCAACTCATGAATATGCGAAATGCGCTGTGCAGATGAGTCCATACCGTCCTCACTTTGGGGCTTGTGCGACAAACTATCGGCCAGCCGCAGTAGCAGGATATCCATCTGCGACTGCATCCATGCCTCGACAGCTTCGTCATTTGGAAGCGCAGGCTTTACCCTTTCCAGTACGTTGTCGTCAACCGATATACTATATGTGCACATAATTGTATATTTTTTCAATTTGCAAAAATACAAAGAATAATTGAACTGACCAAATTTTTTTTCGCAGCCTTTCTTTCAATACAAATATCGCCGCTTCAATCAGCGGCGACAGACAAATGAAAAAAAATGTCGCTCTAGTTTGATTTAGGACTGATTTTTTACCAGAAGAGGCACAGCTGGTCT
>CAZTVH010000213.1:0-4097 GCA_964616965.1 uncultured Bacteroidaceae bacterium
TAATGACTTTTAGTTTTTACATTTTACTTTTTAGTTGAAAAAAAGTGTGTATCTTAGCATCGAAAATGACCCGTATAGAGTATTGGATTAAGGCACAGACGCAGTATGGTGTACACTCTCCTTTTGTGTTCGAGATGTACCGTAAGGTGCTGTTTGCCCATGTCGACGCAGCCGCCTACCGGGCGTGGGCCGCCCAGTTGCCTGCCAGTCTGACCTCCGACCGTAGGTGTCGACCCTACCTCGAAGTGGTGTACAAGATGCAGGACTACTACCACCTGCAGACCATCTGTTTCGACAGCGACGAGGCGGTGCTGGAGCATGGCAGCGAAGGGCTGGAAGGGGTGAAGGTGGTGTGTCGTCCGCACCACTGCTATGCGCGCGAGCTACGTTGGATGGCGCAGCAGGGCAACGCCAAATACCACGTCAGTATCGACCTCTTCGACGTGGGCCTGCTGCTGACCAATCCCAAACTGCACCGACAACACTTTGTATTGAAATAAAATGTATAAACCAATAATCATGACAAACAAGCTGATGATATGGGCGGGATGCTGCATGGCCCTCTTGCTGGCAGCCTCGTGTGGCCACCGCAACGATGAGACCCCCAAGCCGCAGGCCTACCTACGTATCGACCTGCCGCCGCACGCCTACTCCCTCTGCGACACCGCAGTGCTGCCCTTCACCTTCGAGCAGTCTGACCTCTCACAGATTGAGTGGAAGCGGTCTAAGCCCGGCGAACACTGGTTCACCCTGAAATACCCCAAGTACAAAGGCTATGTGTTCCTGACATATAAGCATATCAAGGGTGAGAAGGAACTGCGCGAGCAGGTGGACACCTCCTATCGCTTTGTGGAGGGGCATTACTCTTTCTCTTCGGGCATAGACGAGAATAGGTTTGTGGACCGTCCACACAAGCTCTACGGCACCACCTACCACCTCAAGGGGCAGAACGTGGCCAGCACCTACCAGTTCTGGCTTACCGACAGCACAACCCATTTCTTGCGGGGTGCCTTGTATATCGACTGCACGCCCAACAACGACTCTCTGTCGCCAGTGCTGACCTACTTGCAAGAGGATATGGACCATCTAATCGAGTCGGTGCGATGGAGATAAGGCGTTTCCCAACCCTCGTGGCAGCCCTCCTGCTGAGTGTAGTCGTGCATGCTCAGTCGTTCACCGAAAAAGAGGTGAGCCTGAGAATTGTGAAAGAACCCGCTCGCGACACCATGCTCCTGGCCGGCACGCTGACCATGCCCACAAACGCGCGTGGGAAGGTGCCTGCCGTCATTCTCATCACCGGTTCGGGGGCACAAAACCGCGACGAGGAACTGATGGGGCATAAGCCCTTCAAGGTGATAGCCGAATATCTCTCGGCACGAGGCTATGCCGTGCTGCGGTGCGACGATAGGGGAGTGGGCGGCTCCACGGGCGACATGGCGCACGCCACCACGTTCGACTTTGCCTCTGACGTGGAGCATCAGCTCATGTACCTGCAGTCGCCCCTGGCAAATCTGAACATCGATCCCAAGCGCATCTACCTTTTCGGGCACAGCGAGGGGGCCACGGTGGCGGCCATTGTGGCTGCCAGAAAAGGTCTCACTCGTGACCCCGTGGCCGGCGTGGCGATGCTGGGTGGCGCAGGTGTGGATGGCAAGGCCTTGCTACTTCAACAAAACGAGGCACTGTTCCGCCTGCGCGGCGTGGCTGACAGCCTCGTCCAGCGGCGGCTGGCATGTATGCGCGAGCTGTTTAACGTCTGCGACACCCTCTTCCTCGGCAAGGATGCCGACACGGTGAAGACCCTCAACCTGGCCTTCCGCCCCCTGTTTAAGAAACACAGCGAGGGGCTCACCAAGGAGCAGAAACAGCAGCTAGGGCTCACCAGCGGCGAATGCTACGGCTGGGCGCTGTCGGTGGCCACCCCGTGGATGCGCACCTTCCTGACCTTGAACCCTGCCGACTATATCGCCCAACTGCGCTGCCCGCTGCTCGCCCTTGGGGGCGAGATGGACAGCCAGGTGCTTACCGAGGAAAACTTTGAGGCGATTGCCGATGTCTGCCAACGGAACAACATCCCCTACAACGTCACCCTGCTGGCGGGCATCAACCACTTGGGGCAAATGTGCAAAACTGGCTCTGTGGACGAATACGCCACACTTGGGCAGGCACCCGACGACATGGTGTTGGAGACCCTTGTCAACTGGCTTGACTCCATCGCCAAACCACGCGCTAGCACCAGAGAATAACATCAGGTTCAACCAATCCTCTTAGGCAAACTGTCGCGTCCCGACAGGGGCGCGACCCTGTTCAACCCAAGACCGCATTCCTCCGTTCCCCGCTCCCTTTCCATTCCATCTCCGCCTCTTCTCCGTTTCTGGTAGCGGAAAACAGTCTTGTGATTATTAGAAATCAATAGATTATGATAGAGTGCCATGAGGGCAATGAAAAATCGCGTGAGGCCACTGGCAGTGACTTTTAAATGTTGCATTGTTTTAGTTGCGGGCGGCGCAAGCCGCCCGCAATGCTTTGTGGCTACCCGCCTTCGGGTGGGGACTTTTTTGATAGCCAATCCGATGTGTCGAGTGTGATACATTAGTAGCTTTGGCTCAGTTGTTTAGCTGGTGCGGTGGAAAATAAATTTGTCTATATCAATTATTTTCCCTATCTTTGCAAATTCAAAAAGTAATATATTAATAATTAAAATATTGGATATGTCGAAGTTACTCCTTTTAGGCGACGAGGCAATTGCTCAAGCCTTTATTGACGCGGGCGGCAGTGCCATCAACAGCTACCCTGGCACCCCCTCCACGCAGATTACCGAATATGTTATCAAATCGAAAGAGGCTGCCCAGAAGGGCATCCGCGCCAACTGGTGCGCCAACGAGAAGACCGCCCTTGAGGCCTCGATTGGCGTGGCATACGCCGGCAAACGTGCCATGACCTGCATGAAGCATGTGGGTTTGAATGTGTGTGGCGACCCCTTTATGAATGCCTCTATCATTGGCACCAAGGGCGTTATCATCGTGGTGGCCGACGACCCCAGCATGTTCTCTTCGCAGGACGAGCAGGACAGCCGCTTCTACGGTCACTGGGCCATGATTCCTATGTTGGAGCCCAGCAACCAGCAGGAGGCCTACGACATGGTCTTCTTCGGTTATGAGTTGAGCGAGAAGATGGGTACCCCCATCCTCATGCGCATCCCCACCCGTCTGGCCCACAGCCGCGCCGGCGTGGAACGTCGCGAGCCGCTGCCCCAGAACCCCATCAGCTACCCCACCGACCCCAAGACGTTTGTGTTGCTGCCCGCCAATGCCAAGGTGCTGTATCGCGACCTGATTGACAAGCAGCCCAAGTTTGAGGAATCCTCCGAGAAGAGCGGTTTCAACCAGTATATTCCCGGCACCGACAAGAGCCGTGGCATTGTCACTACGGGTATTGCTTACAACTACCTGCTGGAGAACTTCCCTGGCGGCAAGTGCCCCTATCCTGTGGTGAAGATTACCCAGTATCCTCTGCCCACTGCCATGCTCGGCAAGCTGTATGACGAGTGCGACGAGATTTTGGTGCTCGAAGACGGCCAGCCTTTCGTCGAAGAGCAGATTAAAGGCTGTCTGGGCAAGGGCAAACCCGTACATGGTCGTTTGGACGAGGTGATTCGTCGCGACGGTGAGCTGAACGCCGAGAAGGTGGCGAAGGCTCTGGGTATGGCTGTTGCCAACGGTCCCGCAGTGCCCGAGGTGGTCACCAACCGTCCTCCCGCCCTGTGCGTCGGCTGCCCCCATATCGACAGCTACACCGCATTGGTCGACGTGATGAAGAAGTACGAGCATGGCCGCGTGTTTGGCGACATCGGCTGCTACACCCTCGGCTTCAACATGGGTGCTTTGAACACCACCGTCTGCATGGGTGCCTCTATCACCATGGCAAAGGGTGCTGCCGAAATGGGCATCTTCCCCTCGGTGGCAGTTATCGGCGACGGTACGTTTGGACACAGCGGCATGACCGGCCTGCTCGACTGCGTCAACGAGAAGGCTAACGTCATCGTGATGATTCTCGACAACGACATCACCGCTATGACCGGCGGACAGCCCTCCAGC
>CAZTVH010000214.1:0-4086 GCA_964616965.1 uncultured Bacteroidaceae bacterium
CTATCTCCGTCACCGTCGAACCCTCGATGGCGGTGGAGTGGGTGATGATGGAATACAGGTAGAACTTGGCATAGTCAATCTGCTGGTCTATGCCGACTTGCTTGTATTCTTCATATATGGGCCTTATGGTCATTCTCTGATTTGACTTTTTGTGTTAACAATCTCCCGATGGCCTTGCTTACGATCTCCTATTTTTTGTATCATTCCAAGAATCGTGAATGGAAGAGTTGTATCTTGCATTTACATTCTTTGTGTTTTAATCTGCAAAAATACGACTTTTTTTTCAATTATAGAGGGTTCTGGCAGTTTTTATCATTTTGGAATGCATTATTGTGTTAATGCGTTATTTGTCAGTCTTTTATTTAATAGTCTCCTTCCTCTGCTCTAGTTCGGCTACGGTGCGGGCCACGACTTCTTCCAGTTGGTAAGTGGCTACGCCTAACGGTTTGGCTATGTCTTGCAATGACCATTCCACGATTGTTCTTTTCGCTGTCTTGCAGATAATCAAACCGACAGACTCGTTGTCGCCATCGCCCTTGAGAAGTTTGTCAGCAGCAGTCACATAGAAGTTCAGTTTTCCAGCATACTCCGGCTCAAACTTGACAGCTTTCAGTTCGATGATGACGTAACGTTTCTGCGGTATGTGATAAAATACCAAGTCGGGGAAAAATGTTGTTTCGTCATCCATCCGCAATTCCATTTGTCGGCCTACATAAGCAAAACCTTTTCCGAGTTCCAAAAGGAAGCGTGTGACATTGGTAACGAGCGCTTCTTCCAGGTCTTTTTCACGTTTGACGCTCTCAGCAGTGATGAAGCTCAAGTTATACTCATTTTTGAGCATGTCTTTGGCCAACTGGCTTTGCTGGGCAGGCAATGTGTTGTCGAAGTTAGTAATGGCTGAACCCTGGTTTCTATATAGATTGTGGGCAATCTGGTCTTCAAGCCAACTGCGGCTCCAGCCCTCTTCTATTGTCTTGTTTATATAGAACAGGGCTTCGTTTAGAGTTTTGCAGTGGCTGAATATACGGATATGATGATACCAAGGAATTTGACCAAATATTTCGGGCATTTCTAATTGGTCGGCAAGTTGCCGACCTTTTTCTGTCACCTCGATTTGGTCGGCAAGTTGCCGACTTCTTTCTGTCACCTCAATTTGGCCACCAGCTTGGTGGCGTTTTATAACTTGCTCATAATAGAATATATACCAACGCTTCATATACTTTACGTTGGTATCAGAGAAACCTTTTGCCTCAGGGAAAGCGTTTCGCATATCCAAGGCGAACTGTTTCACTATTCCGCTGCCCCAACGCTCTTCTGCCTTAAGAACTGCAAGGTCACGTCCTACGCTCCAATAGAATTCCAACAGCGCAGTATTCACCTTGACGGCTGCTTTAATTTGACTGTTGCGGTAGCGGCTTTTGATGTTAGCTATCCACTGCACATAATCCCTGTCGGCAGTCATGCCGTCACGAAACACGAAATGGGGTTTGTCAGTCATAAGAATCTTCTTATTTTAATCTGCAAAAATACGACTTTTTTTCCAATTAGGAAATGCTTTGGCTGTTTTTTTAACATAAACGGAATGTGCTATCGTGTTAATTCATTATTGTTAGTCTTTTGATACGTTAGTAGGGGGATGTGTAAATGCGTTGGTCTTCTGATGTGGGGATGCGTTAGCTGAATGTGTTAAGATGGATTCTATTAATCTGTTATCGTGTCGTTTTATTCTCCACGTTGTCGTACTCCGTAATTGAAGAGCCTCTGGCTCACCTTTGTCTATAGGGACGCACCTGTCAGCTATAGATAATCACCGCCCTGCGCAATATACTATAGATGCTCCCATTGGGTCGCGATACCGCTCATTGCTTGTACGTTGTTATTCGTATCTCACCCCTAATAGAAGTCCCCAATGTTATACGAACAATCAATGAACTGAAATGCTATTGCAGAGGGTCAGGGCAGGAAGAAGCGGCTCAGGGGATAGGTGTGTGTGAGTGCGTTACCGTGGTGGAGGGATGTCTAATACAGTCTATAGCAGAATGGTTGTGGCGGAGGAAGAGGCACGATGACGAAAAAGTTTTAGTTGGATAAAATAATATTGCGACTTTTACGTTAAGTGACTATTTCGGAATCAATAATTACATCAGTACTACAAAAATGGATCTTACTAACATCTTAGCCGTCTCTGGCAAACCGGACCTCAATGAGTTGGTCTCTCGTACCAAGAATGGTGCCATCGTCAAGAACCTTGTAACGGGTCAGAAATTCCCTGTCTTCGCCTCTAGCAGCATCAGCCAGTTGAGCGAGATACGTATGTTTACCACCAACGATGAGAAACCGCTGGAGGAGATTTTCGAGAACATTTATAAGCTTTTGGAGGCCAAGCCGACCGAGTTTGACCCCAAGAAGGCTGAGAGCGAGGTGCTTTTCGACCTGCTGGCCAAAGTGCTTCCTGACTACGACAAGGAGCGTGTGCATGCGTCGGATGCGAAGAAACTGTTCTCATGGTATAACGTGCTGTTGGCTGCCGACAAGCTGACCCCCACAGAGGAAGAGAAGACGGAAACAGAGGCTGCCGAAAAGCCTGCCGCCGAAAAACCTGCGCCGAAGCAGGCTGCACCTAAGAAGACTGCCGTGTCGAAGCAGGCGGCCCCCAAGGCAACCACACAGGCCAAGGCCGCTCCCAAGCGCACCACCACAGCCAAGAAGGCAATCTAACGAATCGAGAATTGAAAGTTTAATATTGAAATCTCGCGGCGAGTATTTCAAAACCACGATACTTTCAATTAGTTATTTCAGACAACCGAGCAATCATTTATTAATCTTTAACCCTTTGGACAATGAAAAGAATACTTATTACTCTCTGTGCGACTGCCATCATGGCAGGTGCTGTTTCGTGTAAGAAAGAGAAGATTGAGCCCATTGAGCAAAACCCCGTGCCAGTGTATGCCGAGGGCATCTACCATCCGACGATGAAGGTCGCCACGGTGACGGAGGGCGGCGTGTTGTCGGAGGAATGGAGCTGGGTGGGCGACAATCTGGACAAGATTGCCACTCCCGACGGCGGTACGACCACCTACAACTATTCGGGCAACTATATCTCGAAGGTCTCCAACACGGGCGGTCAGGCAGAAGAGCTGCGCTACTACTACGACGCAAACAACCAGTTCACCAAATGCGAACTCTATTATGAAGGGGCGCTGGCTGTGACCATGAACATCACGCACAATGCCGCAGGCAAGATGAGCGGTGGCGAAGTCCTGATTGACGACAACTTTTTGCTCTCCTTGGCTGGCGATTTGTTGGGCGGTGGTTCGCTGTTTGAGCAGATGGTGGGCCGTCAGGCTGCCGAGTCGATGATAATGATGGCTAAACTGCAGCACGCCAATGATTCCAAGTTTGCTATGGGCAACAAGGAATTCTCGATGGAACTCAACTGGGATGGCGAGAACCTGTCAAACCAGATACTCAAAGGCAATGCGTCGGTCATCCTCGACACCAACGACCTGAACCTGCTTCAGATGTTCCTCAACATACCGGAAGAGTATCTTGGTCTGATACAGATGGCCATGATGTTTCAGGGTGGTCTGCCTCTCACGCTGACCCTCAGCGACACGATTGCCTGCACCTACGACACCAACTACAACCCCTTCTTCTGCAATTGGGGCGAAATATTCTCGCATCGCAACCTGTCGCTCAACAACGCGTTGACGATGAACAACACGGGTTCGGTGGCCATCTCCGTTTCACTCTTGGGCGAGACGATGGACCTCTACAATTACCCCCTTGACCAATATGCAGAATACGAATACCAGTACAACGACAAACGGTATCCCACCAAAGTCAGTAGCGATACCGATATAGAATACACCTACAAACAATGACATATAGCGAAAAAGACCAACACTTCAAGCGTTATACCGTCACTTCGGCACTGCCATACGCCAACGGTCCCGTGCATATAGGGCATCTGGCGGGTGTGTATGTGCCTGCCGACATCTATGTGCGCTATCTGCGTGCGCAGGGCGAGGATGTGATGTTTATCGGCGGCAGCGACGAGCATGGCGTGCCCATCACCATCAAGGC
>CAZTVH010000215.1:0-4079 GCA_964616965.1 uncultured Bacteroidaceae bacterium
GAAGACTTGGATTTCGATTGCAAGAACCTGTCGTATGACGAGTTCATACAGATGACTGATGATTTGATTGACTATCTGTGTGGCAATGGACTGGCAGTGGAGGTGCGAGACAAGGAGAACGCCCGACTCACCGCCTATCGCCGCAATATCTATTTCCCCGGATTGCTGTTTGAAATGAACCTTACAGGGCATCGGGAGGAGCGTTTCTTGATGAAGATTGAGGCTCAGGATCAGGAGGTATCTTATGTGCCAGAAACAGCCATAGTCAACCGCAACGGCTTCTTGTTTCCTGTCAGTGTGCCCTCCAAAAGTGTGATGCTTTCGATGAAACTCTCTGCACTGTTGGCACGTGCAAAAGGTCGAGACTTCTACGACACCATTTTCTTGTGGCAACAGGCAGAACCCGACTACCGTTTTCTTGTTAAGAGGTGTGGCATCAGTACGCCAAAAGAATTGAAGGCAGCCCTTGATAAGAAGTTGGCCGAGACTAATCTTACGGACAAGCAAAAAGACTTCCAGCACCTGCTTTTCTCAGGTAATGGAGGAAATAGGATACTGCTTTTCAATGATTTTTTTGAGAGCAAGTTGAACAGGTTGTTAGTTTGAAATGGTGTGTTCATATCACGCAACACTGGATTAATAACGTAATCTACTTTATATCAACAAGAATACATGTATAATTTTGTTCCGATATACTCCACCAAAGAGGTTCGTTAGAGCCTCTTTTTTTGTATCATATATGGTCATTGGTTGGGTGCGTGTGTCGTTTTATGGCTGTGTATTGGCGATATTGGGCACCGTGCTGCTGAGAATAGTGCCATGTTATATTCGAGAAAAGGTGAGTATCAGCCCTCTCCGATGTCCGCTCCTTCTCCACTCCTTCTCCACTCGTTCTCCGCTCCAAGATGCGGTTAACGATGCCTAAAGAGGTGGAAAACAGTATAATATGGCAGAGAGTCGTGAGAAATGCTAGCAATCGGCCACGGCGTGGAAAAAGTGCGTAAGGGGTGGCTGAAGAAGGCAGTATTCCTGTTTGTTGAGAATTCTGCCACAATTCAATTTGTATTTTTGGCTATCGCCACTCATGCCTTAAACTGAAATGGTTGCGTGACGGATTGTGTCTTGGAGTTTGTCGAGGAAATGCGCCGCATGGCCGCCATCCATCTGCACATGATGAAACTGGAAACTGATGGGGAGGGTGGTTTTGCAGAATGCTTTGCGGTATTTGCCCCACATGACCATCGGGTTGGAGAACAGGTCGGTGTACTGATTGACGATGCAGTCTAGCTCTGTCTGTATCATGGCGGAGGTGCCGATGACCATGTATTCTTCAAGAAAGGAGCTTTGGCATTCGTGTGCGGCGCGAGTGGTCAGCTCCAGATAGTCACGGTTGAATTGTTGCAAGTCGTTGTTGAAAGGTATGTCGCAGGAGTTGATGCCGCCCTCGTGGTTCTGTACTATAACGTTGACAGCCAGTCTATCGTAGCAGAATAGTTTCTCGCCTTCGGGCAGGGTGTAGAATTCCTCAATCGGGCTTGCTGCTTTGCCAATGCACCAGCACATCAGCATGGTGAGCCTCATGTCGTTTCTTCGGCTGATGCGAACCAGTCGGCTAATGTCCAGTGTTTTTACCAGTGTGACCATCGGCATGGGAGAAGCCTTCCATAGGCGGAATGCTTCCGCGCGCTTGCTGTCTTGGGGGAGTATTTCGGTTTTCATAGGGGATGAGATTGTTTGGCGGCATTGAGGTTCTTCGACGCTTCTGGGCTGTGTGCGAGAACGGCGTTGAGGGTTGGGCAACGGTCCATTTCGGGGCAGTCGGCGCATGTCTCCACGCCTTTCTTCAAGGCACATTGGCGAATTTGGCACATGCTCTCGCAGAAAACGGTCTTCCGCCCGTTGGCACGGCAGCCGTCGCAGTTGATGTGTTCTGGCAGGATGGGAGCGTGGTTTAGCTCTGACCATAGTTTGGCGGTTGCCTCGCGCAGGGCTTGGTCGTTGGTTTTTGTGGCAATATAGGCATCGCATTTCGAGCAGTCCAAGCCACAGTAGGCAAGTGTATTGTTCATAATGATAGGGTTTTTAGGTGTTCGTCAATCGGTGTCGGGGTTGTCTGTGTCGGAGTTGTGGCCATCCCTCTTGGCCCATTCCATGGGAACGTCGGTTGGCCTATGCCACGCCTTGTTGTAGCGGTCCGCCACCCCACGAGGTTCCGGCAGGGTCTGCCCACATCATCGTGGCACCGGCTAAGGTTCCTATGTCGACGAAGGGCGTTAATACTTTGCATGTTGTTTGCATCTCTTTCTATACTATAAAGTTGGCAATTCCGAAAATCAGGTGGCATATAGCAAAAACCGAAGCAAACAAAAGGGCTGGTAGGTTTTTGCGATCGGCTGCAAATAGGATGAGCGCCACGCAAGGAGCGATGGTCAGTAGGAGGATGACGCAGGCGTGAGTGATGCCGGCATAGTATAGTATCCAGCCGAGGTAGTACGAGGCGATGCAGGCAGCCGAAGCAACGACCAGTGGCGAAAGGCGCAGCGGGTGGCGTTTTTTGTTGACAATGAGGCAAAGGCAGGCAATGGTCAGCACCTGAAAAACGGATGCCACCAGGTCAGTCACGGGTGTCGTCGATTGGGTCCTCAGTATGTCGTGTGGCGCGGGGATGGCGAACCAGATGAGGTTTGGCAGCATTATGAGCAGGAATGCCGCCAGGCCCCATGCGTCAAATCCAAGTCGATAGTTCGGTGTCCTTTCCATGTGTCAGTTGTGAGGTGTGACACGAATGCGTTCGTGTCACAGGTCTTTATTGTTACGTCGCTGCATCACCTTTACGGGGCGGTCGCTACCGACCTCCAGTCTGGGGCAGAGAGTTTCGTGTTCTGTCGGCACGAAGCCACATTTCTCCATCACACGGCCAGAGGCGGGATTGTCGGGAAAATAGTCGCCCCAAAGGAGGGTGAAGGCTTTTTGGTTGAGGCAATGGTCGACGACCTTTTGAAGAGCTTCTGAGCAGATGCCTTGGTTCCAATAGGGCCGGGCAACCCAGTAGCCTACCTCGCATTGGTCGTCGTCAATCTGCAGGTTGGATGACGAGGCGGGGAGGTAGCCGACACAGCCGATTACCTCACGAGTCTCTTTCAGCTCGATGGCCCAGGTATGGTCGTTGAGGAAGCACTTGCGGATGATGTCACGGCTATCCTCCACGCTCTTGTGTGGCGGCCATCCTGCACGGGGCCCTACTTCAGGGTCGCGGGCATATTTGTACAGCATGTCGGCATCGCTTTCCATCCACGGGCGTAGCAGCAGCCTCTCGGTCGGCATGACCAGTTTTGCCTTTGCGGCGAATGGGGGCAGCTGACGTTCGTTGTATTCTTTCGCCTTCGGGGGGAAATGCTTGTCGTAGGCCTCGAAGTCAAGGGGGTTGTTGTCGGCAATGAAGTAGCCGTCGGGTGGGCAATAGGTGCCTTCGCGTTCGCCCCAATAGCCGGGGATGAGTTCTAGGGCAAGGAAGTAGGGCACGTCGGCATCTCTAGGCTCGGCGTGGTAGTGGATGCGAAGCTTGCTGGCGAGGTCGAATCCGGCATGGCGGTAGAAGTCTATGTTGCCTTCCATCGACAACAGGCCAACGCCCATATCGCGAGCTTTTGCCAATGCGTAATGTAGCAGTTTCAGTCCATAGCCTTTGCGTTTGAAGTCGGGATGGATGCTGATAGGGCCGAAGGTCCAAGAGGGGAACGCTGTTCCGTCGTCCAACACTATCTTTGCCTTCGAGAACATGATGTGGCCTATAATCCTGCCGTCTTCCTCCATCACATAGTCTAGTTGGGGAATGAAGTCGGGGTTGCTGCGGTATTGGTTGAGCACATAGTGCTCCGTGCATCCGGGGCGGTAGATGTTCCAGAATGCCTCGCGTGTGAGGTTTTCTACCTCGCGATAGTCTTTGGGTTGTTCGAGCCGTATGTTCATAGTATGTTAGTTACAGTATGTAATGTCGTTTTGTGGCGTTTGAAACGGATTGCAAAATTACATACTTTTTCTCGACTCTGCAAGCCATCCGAACAGCTTGCGTAAAAAAA
>CAZTVH010000216.1:0-4070 GCA_964616965.1 uncultured Bacteroidaceae bacterium
CACACAAATAGTTCGGCTTCACTAAACTATCCAAGCACACAGAAAAATCGTCCTGTTCACGACGATATCGATCTTGACAACGACGAACTCAATGCACAAGTGGAGGCAGGGCTGGAAAACTTCTTCGCACATCAGCGTGAACTGATGGACGGAGAGAACCTGCCCGAAGGTTGCATCAGTCTTGAAGAGTCATACCGCAGGTCCATCAACCGACTGAATGAGCGCTATGCGTGAACGGAAGGTCGTCCTTACCGCCGAGGCTAACCGTGATATGGAGCGTGTCGAAGCTTATGTGGCGGAAATCTTCCGTCCCGATTCGGGACGGCGCTACGTCCAGCGGCTCTATTCCTACATTTCGGAACTTTCTTTTGCTGCAAGCACCTTCCCTCCCAGCCGTTACCTCGTCGCCCGACGCATCCACCCCGAAGCCCGTACCATAGCCGTGATGCACCGCTGGACAATTATATTCCATATATTTGGCGACTACATCATTGTTGACCGAATAATAGCATCAAAAATGATGACTGAATAGTATCAACAAAAAACAACATGAAATGACATAGAAACTGACATATTGAATAAGACATCATATTGAGCTTGACACTCTTGTTTCCTCAGTGTTTAAGTCTGGAAAACTATACATTGTAAACGGGAATAAGCTGTGAAAAGTTCGCGCGTTGGCGTGAATCTCTTTGCACTTATTTGTTTACACGGTACTTTCCAGACACCGACACTGAAAATAAGTGGGATTAAGAACAAAGGATTTACGCCTTTCTTTATGCCCCCTACCCTAACATAGGCCTCCTAGCTCAATAGTCGGAATCCAAAATTGTATAATCAAAATAAAACTGAAGAAGCAACAGTATAAAACAGCCACACAAAAATGGCAAGACATTGGGTTAAACTAGGGGATAACCATTGGGCATGGATGTCCGATGAAGAATATAATAAGCATAATAGTTTAGGTTGTTTTGGATGGGCTTTTGTAATTCTAATGGTACTAAGCGCTATTACAACGACCTGTAATGATGAAAAGAAATAAAGACAAGAAAGAACCAGATGTGGAACAATCTGACAAGAAAGCCAAGAAGAAGTCGCAAAAAGCTGAAACTAAAAAGAATGCTATCTTGAATCCAACTACAACACACGTAACTCAAGAGGAAAATGACAATTACGAAACTGAAGCAAGCTCTACGCCTCAACTTCAATTCGATCCATTTTGCATTGAGGACGAAGAACCAGAGGACATTATACTTATTGGAAAAGATGAAAGTAATGATACTAATGATAATAATTGATTAGTAATTATCAGTAATTAATACAACTATCTTATGGAAAATGTAGATTATTCACTCTTCATGCACGACGATTCCGAAGGTGACTATGGCAAAGAGACCATGCTCGACTATCAGATGTCGTGGGTGATGCGCGTTGCCGCAAACAAAGCAATACTGGAAAAGAACCCGACACTGCACCGACGCTGCACCGACATTCTGCTCAAACTTATTGGAAAGAGCGGATGCAATGGCAGCGAGATTATTAGCGTTGAAGTGTGGAAGCAATGGCAGCGCATCGATGTGTCGGCAAATATTATAATCAAATGCAACGGCAGGGATGAGAAACACCTCGTTGTATTAGAGGATAAAGCCTACACGATGATTCACGGAGACCAACTCAACCGTTATGAGACAATCATCAATGAGACTTACAACAAGAATGACTATCTTAAAGACTTTGAGAAACACTTTTGGGTAATCACATTCTTTAGCAAGTCAGAAGCAGGATACAGTGCACTGAATTGGTATTGCAAGAATGCAAAAGCCGATTGGGGACTGCTCTCATTCGAACAAATAATTGATGATGATTACACACCGACTGGCAGTGATTTGTTTGATGACTTTTGGGTGAAGTCTTGGTAAAATCCATACCCGAAAAACTGGTGTTCTATGGACAATACTCAAAACTCAGGTCTCAGCCTATCTTTTAAAAAAGGAGCCTCATTACGAAGCTCCTTTTTTATTTGATAGGTCTTGCATACATTGTCTCTACTCTTTCTCTACTGGCACCTGTATGATAGACAGCCATTTCTCTGGATTCTTTTGATTCCAAATGCCATCAACGTAAACCGAACGATGCGGTCCGACGATTCGGTAACCCTGCTCTTCAATGTAGCGGAAGAGCTCGGTGAAGGACTCATAGAAACGCTCGTAAGGACCATGATGAGCCATACACAAAGCCGTGGGCACCTCAGGCAGTCTCTTGAACTGAATGATGGCACTATCCTGCCCCATCTCCTCCACCTGCTCGCAGTATTCGATGTCGATATTGGTGGGCGTATACTCCTTATTGTGCTCTACAGTGAAGCAATAGCCAGGCATAGGGCAACGACAACCTAGTCGGTGCATCTCCGGACCGATTACATCAACGCACAATGGACCTAAATCCTGCCAGCTTTTGATAATCTCGCGGTGCGAGGCTACGATAATTGAAGGTAATGTTTGAATTGAAAATTTTTCCATTTTGTTGATTTCTTTGCGGGAGTCTCTCATCGACAACAAAAGTTGCATCCGACCTTGGAGCATGTGCAGCTGTCGCTCGCAATCGGCAATCTTCCTGTCCAATTGCTCCAGCGGCGGCACGGCTGTGTCACTGTCAAATATCTCTTTGATTTCTGCCAGCGAAAAGCCCATCCCTTGCAGCGTGCGGATGGTCGAGAGCCGTTGCATCTGGGCCAGACTATAGTAGCGATAGCCTGTCCACTCATCCACCTCGTTGGGCTGCAAAAGTCCCTTCTGTTCGTACAGCCGCAGGGTCTTTACGGTCACTTGCATCATCTTTGAGAACTCCCCGATTTTTAATTTAGTTCTGTAAATCATTATCGTACGACAATAGTGTTTGTTTGATATCGAATGCAAAGATACAGCATGACCCAAGGGACGAGTCAAACACTTTAACACATTTTATATATTTTGCTATCGCTTACGGTTCTTCCTTTCCTTCTCTATTGTGAGGATTAGCTCGATGTTCAGACGCTCAACTTGTGTCAGATCAGTTGGTTGTTCCTTAACTGTATACCAAATCCCTCCTTTGGTATAGAAATCGGTGAGACGCTGGTCGGAGAAACGACGACCGTGTCGGGCATATATCTCATTGCGGATAAGGCGCAACACCTCGGCTGGATATGGCTCTAAGTAGCCCCGTGTCAGCAGTCCAGTGGAAGCCTCTGGCCAATGTCCAGGAACACCTTTGTCGAGCTCTGTTTTCTCAAGATGGCAGAGCAACTTGCCTCGAGAAATCCATTCCAAGTCGTTTGCTCCTTTCTCAACATGTACGATACCATTATAGAAATCCAGACCTTCAGCCGTCATCACAAAGCACAGATTACGACCATCGTCGAGGACTAGTATTCGTTCTGGCGAATCCGTCTCTCCCCAGCGGATGGTATAGAAGTAGGCATTGCCCGGTTGGTTGGGAAGAGCGCTAAGGCTATAAACAATTATTTTGTCGGAGGTGATAAGCCACCCCTGCTCGCCCGATGTGTAGTAACTGCCCATAATCTGTCTGCGGATGTCCGATTCTAGCACCGAATCAAAGCCATGAGAAGATTCGTACCATTTATTTACTGAACGCCCGTCATAACGCAGATAAATATCTTCTAGCTTACGTTCTCTGCCATAAATAAGCAAAGCCTCTTGACCATCGATTGTTCTATGCACAATACTATCTTGAAAATAGATAATCGTATCCGTCCAAGCGTTGCCAATTTGATTGGGACGCATAAATATATTAGGATCAGCCGTCTTGCGCCACACATCCACACCATTACCCTCATGCAAACTGAGCGTGACGGTAGAGATTGAACTATCCGTTTCAGATAATACAGGAATAAAATATGCACCATTGCGCCAATAGGTGCCCACCAACGACTGCTGGCAGCGTGCATAGCCCCCTCCAATCATAACCAAACATAGGAGAAATATTATATGCAATGACTCTTTAATCATGGCTATGTAACGCAACCCATCGCACCATTAGACAACTTGGTATGATTCTTTTCCATAGGGTAATGA
>CAZTVH010000217.1:0-4070 GCA_964616965.1 uncultured Bacteroidaceae bacterium
TAAACCAGTTCCCGATGTATGCCGAGAGCAGCAACGACCAGCTCACCTTCAAGAACCTCTGCGGTGTGATCGCACTTAACCTTACCAAGGCCAACATCAACATCTCCAGCATCACCATCACTGCTAATAGCGCGGTTAACGGCACTTTCGCAGTAGACAATACAACTGGAACGCCCATCCTGAGTGATGGCAACGGTACGAACACTGTCACCCTGAACTGCGCCACCGCCCAGTCCATTAGCAGTGGCAAGGTATTCTACATCGCGCTTCCCGCTACGCAGGTGCTGGGCATCTCGTTGTACACCGACGATGGTAGAGTTTGCGAGAAAGTTGTCAAGTCCACCGTACAACTTACCATAGACCGCAACACGATTAATACAGTGACTTTCGGCGAGAACGACATGGAATTCGTAAGAGTGATGTCTGGCACCCAACAGACTACAAACTTCCTTCCCTTCAATGTTTGGGATGAAAATACGTATTCTCAGCAGTTGCTTTTGAATGATGAAATGTCGGGTGAGGCTGTTGTGACAGGTATTGATTTTTACTACGAAAGCACAGATCCTGTATCCAGAAATATACAAATATACCTGACAAACACCGCATCTTCCTCGTTGTCCTCTAGTTTTGTAACTTTCGACAACACAACTTTCCAATTGGTTTATCAAGGAAATACGTCGTTCCAAACCGGCTGGTGCCACATCGAATTTGCCACCCCCTTCACGTATGACGGCTTAAATAATCTACTGATTACTGTGAGGGATAATACGGGGTACTATTCGAGCAGGAAGTATTTCCGTTGTCATTCCACAACGGGTGTGTATGGACGTTATGCTTATAGTTCAAGTAATAGTGGTACTGGCGTCAGTTATCGTAACGACATGCGCCTGTATTATGACGATAGTGCAAAATAGGCCAGTTGAATAGCACAGGGTGAGTGTTTTCACTGTGACGGATGTATACCCATTGTGGCAGATGCTCAGTCCGCCACAATAGCAAATACGATGTTAGTAGGTGAAGATGCCCACAATCCGAGAGCCCCTGCCGTAGCGGTGGGGGCTTTTGGTTTGAACCGCCATCGTGGCATGGATGATTATATGAGATTTTTATAGTATAATCAAAAATTCGTATATGATTTTTTTATTATAATCAAAAAAACTTAGTATCTTTGCAGTCGGTATTAAAACATAAAAAATGATTCGCCAAGAACTACCCTGACCATACGTTCGAGGTGGTCAGCCCAGAGAATTATCAGAGGTTTGTGAGAGGGGAGATTTATTGAAAATTGAAAATTGAGAATTGAAAGTTGAAAGTTGGCTGCCGCACAACATATCAACGTATCAGCATATCAACATATCAAAGTTTGTATGTTAAAAATTGAAATTTATTACTCTGTTTTAACATATAATTCAAAAATTATTCGTATCTTCGCAGGTGTCTTTGAAAATTAATTAACACTATAATATTATGAATATAAAAGACTTAGAACCAAAAGAATTGTGGGGTAACTTCTATCACCTCACCCGTTGTCCCCGTCCGTCGAAACACGAAGAGGTTGTTCGCGAGTTTCTAGTGAACTGGGCAAAAGAACGTAATATCGAGTGCCGCGTGGACAAGGTCGGCAATGTGATTATGTCGAAACCTGCCACCAAGGGCATGGAGAACCGTTGCCCCGTGGTGCTGCAGGCACACATGGACATGGTGCCGCAGGCTCGTGCCGGCAAGGTGTTTGACTTCCAGAAAGACCCTATCGAGACCAAGATTGTGGATGGCTGGGTGTATGCCTGTGACACCACGCTGGGTGCCTACGACGGTCTGGGTGTGGCGGCTGCTATGGCTGTGCTGGAGAGCAAGACCATCAAGCACGGTCCCATCGAGGCCCTTATCACTACCGACGAGGAGACTGGCATGACCGGTGCTTTCGGTCTGAAGAAGGGCGAGTTGAAGGGCAAGTATCTGCTGAACCTCGACAGCGAGACCTAGGGCGAGCTGTATGTGGGCTGCGCAGGCGGTATCGATGCCACCATCACCATCCCCTACGCCACGGAGAAGGCTCCTGAGAAATATTGCGCTATGCGCCTGACCATCGGCGGCTTGAAAGGTGGGCACAGCGGCATGGAAATCAACACAGGCCGTGCCAACGCCAATAAGTTGATGTTCCGTCATATCCGCTGGGTTGCAGAGTGCGGCATCCGCCTGATGAGCATCGACGGAGGCAATATGCGCAACGCCATCCCGCGCGACGCTACGCTGACCTTTGCCATGCCTAAGGCACACAAGGACTGCATCGTGGCCGAATTGGAGAAGGTGGCCGGCTGGGTGAAGAAGGAACTGGGCAATGTGGAGCCCGACTTCTTTATGAAACTGGAGCCCATCCGCATGACCCCGAAGGTGATGACCGAGGCCGACACGCAGAAGATTATCAACGCTGTGATGATTGCCCCCAACGGTGTTATCCGCATGAGCAAGGATATGGAAGGCTTGGTGGAGACCTCGCTGAACCTCGCCATTATGAACACCAACGGTAAGAACTTTACCATCAAGGCACTGTTGCGCAGCTCGGTGGACAGCGCCAAGGAGGCTTTGGCAGAGCGTCTGGTGTGCCTCGCCGAACTGGCTGGTGGCAAGTGCCAGCTGTCGGGTGCCTATCCCGGATGGAAGCCCAACATGGAGAGCGGCCTGCTGAAGACCATGAAGGCTACCTACAAGAAGCTGTACAAGAAAGAGCCCGCCGTGATGGCTATCCACGCCGGACTGGAGTGCGGCCTGCTGGGCGGCAAGTATCCCGACATGGAGATGATTTCGTTCGGTCCCACGCTGCAGAGTCCCCACAGCCCCGACGAGCGTGCCAACATCGAGAGCTCGAAGAAGTTCTTCGACTACCTGATTGCCGCACTGGAGGCTATGCCTGAGAATAAATAATCATCAGAATTATCAGTATTAGTCTGAATAATCCGAATAAACCGAAAATATGATAGCAAAAGAACTTTTAAACCCAAGAAGCATCGTTGTTTGCGGTGCGTCGAGCGATATCCACAAACCTGGCGGTAAGGCTTTGAAGAACTTGCTTGAGAGCAACTTCAAGGGTCAGGTTTATACCGTAAACCCCAAGGAGACTGAGGTGCAGGGCATCAAGTGCTATGCCAAGGTGGACGACCTGCCGCAGGTGGACTGCGCCATCCTGTGCATTGCAGCCAAGTTCTGTGCCCAGACGGTGGATGTGCTGACTCAGCAGAAGGGTACCAAGGGGTTCATCATCATCAGTGCCGGCTTCTCGGAGGAGAACGCCGAGGGTGCCGCCATTGAGAAACACATCGTCGACAGCATCAATGCGGTGGGTGGCTCGCTGATTGGCCCCAACTGCACAGGGTTCTTGAATACGAACTATGCGGGCTGCTTCGACACCCCCATCCCCACGCTGGACCCCCACGGTGTGGACTTTATCACAGGTTCGGGTGCAACAGCGGTGTTTATCAAGGAATACGGTATCACAAACGGTTTGACCTTCAACAGCGTGTGGGCTGTGGGTAACAGCGCACAGCTGGGTATCGAAGATGTGCTGGAACATCTGGACGAGACCTTCGACCCCGAAAAGTCGAGCCGCGTGATTATGCTGTATATGGAGAAGGTGGGCGACCCGCAGCGTCTGCTCAAGCATAGCCGCAGCCTTATCAACAAGGGTTGCCATATTGCCGCCATCAAGAGCGGTGGCAGCGCGGCAGGTAGCCGTGCCGCATCGAGCCATACGGGTGCGTTGGCAACCAACGACGCGGCGGTGGATGCCCTGTTCCGCAAAGCGGGCATCGTTCGTTGTCAGAACCGTCAGGAGCTTACCACCGTATGCGGCGTGTTTATGTATCCCGAACTGAAGGGCAAACGTTGCGCCGTGGTGACCCACGCTGGCGGTCCCGCCGTGATGCTGACCGACGTGTTGAGCAATGGCGGCATGGAAGTGCCCAGCCTGAAGGACCATCCCGCCAGCCCCGCATTGTTGGAGAAACTGTTTGCAGGCTCGTCGGTGGGCAACCCCATCGACTTCCTCGCCACCGGCACCGCCGAGCAGCTGGGCT
>CAZTVH010000218.1:0-4043 GCA_964616965.1 uncultured Bacteroidaceae bacterium
AGATGCTTGTTGTCGTTGTCCTTAAAAAAGGAACAATTATGCCATTGCTGTTTCTTTTTTTCGGATTGAGATTCCAGTTCTACTCCAACGACCACGAGCCAATACCACATCCACGTCGTGGCTGGCAAGGGCAATACTGCACACAAGGCCAAATTCAATGTTCTGCCCAAAATCCATCTTGTGGAAAAACGGCAGTTTGAAAGCCAATGAATTAAAGATGGCCGAGATGGTTATTGAGGAAATCGCGAAATCATCATACAACAGTGGCACACATTTTTCGACAAATAAAAAAGGAGGGAAACTCTATGACAATGAATGTAAACAAAGTGTGGGTCGACAACGAATATGTACACCTACTGACCGACCGCTACGGCATCAGCTGGCGTACGCTCAACGATGATTAACATATTGTATGACGGCATAGACATCCACGTCAACTTTGATTGCCCGTACGAGAACTGGTACAACATGATATACCATGTTGTACATGAATGCTTACCACAACAGGGGTAATCGTTTACGGCTTTACCTAAAGATGTTCTTCTTCATGGTTCCGCGCCGTCTGAACGTTGATTGGATTGTTGAGCAAAATGAGGATGTATATTATTATTTAGCACAGAAATAGAGCCCGTCAGTCCTCGCATTCTGTGACACCATAAATCCTAAGTATAAAGAGTTTGTTTCAGATTGGTACGAATCCGCTACACATCCAGATACATTATAAGAACTTACTTCAACACCAATCAATTTTGATACAGCTTGTCGCGGGGTCGCAAAAGTATGTTTTGAGACCGAAACAAAATCTTGCAGGGGTGCAACGGGGTGTTTTGAAAAAGGATGATCACAGTCCTCGTTTTTGCTGTCGGCGACGGGTCATTGCGTCGATATCGGCGTAGTCGATGGCTTCTCTCAGTGCGTCGAGTATTTGCTGCTTGCGCGAGAGGAATGGACCGCTGAGGTGGAGCGACGAGGTGTGGTGGGTGTTTAGCTCGCAGTCGCGGTCAAGCAGTGACAGGAAGGTGTGCAACTCTTGCATCAGCTCGCGCTCGTCGAGGGGTGTGAACTCGCCACGTTGGGCTTCCTCTAAGAGGGGGGTGCCGGGAAAAAGCGTCAGTCCGCCTGTGCCTATAAGCATGGGGTTGCACTGGTTAAAAATCTTGGCAGAGTTGGCGGCATGTTCGTAGCTGTGTTCACGTCCTGCCACACCATTGAGGAAGGTCATCCAATAGGCGATGCCTGCCTCCTCCAGCTTGTGGCACTGTTCTAGGATGTCCTGCGAGGTGTAGCCCTTGTTGATGCGTTGCAGCGTCCAGTCGTCGCCGCTTTCCACACCCAGCGAGATCTCGTTCACACCAACCTCTTTCAACTTGCGAAGCTGCTCCACGGTCTTATTTTTGATGTCGGAGACGCGGGTGGCGGCATAGATATGTTCCAATTCGGGGAGATGTTTCTTGATGAGCTCCAGACGGGACATCAGTCGGTCGTAGGACAGAGCCAGAGGATTGGCACTCAATAGCTGAATAGTCTTGGCGTTAGGGTCAGAGGCTTTCAGTTCGCGCAGGTCTTCTTCGATCCACTCCATCGGCTGCATGCGGAAAGGGACGTCGCGGTACATGGTGCAGAACTTGCAGCAGTTGTGGGTGCAGCCTTGCGTGATTTGGATAAGCGGCCAAGTGGGCCAATACGGGTTACGATAAACAGGTTCAGAGAAATGCATAATTCTTTGTATTTTAAATTCTGCTGCAAAATTACAGCCATTTCCCCGAACTGCCAAGGTTACCTACCTGTTGGTAAGGAAGCTTTGAAGTAAGAGGTAAGAGTTAGCTGTTGCCTTACTTCTTCACTCTTACTTCTTAGCTCTTACTTTCCCAGAATCATCCTTCGGTGCTCGGTGCCCCATTCTGTCATTTGATAAACGATGACATAGAGGTGTCTGCCGTGGTCCGTGAGGCGGTATTCTACACGCGGGGGATAGCCGCGGCACTCGTGCTTCTCGATAAGACGGTCGTCAACCATCTGGCGCAACCTTTCGGCCAGAACTTTGTCGCTCAGCCCGTGGACTGCAGTCAGTATGTCCTTGAATCTCGTGTTGCCACAGAGGATGGCTGTCAGTATCTCTACCGTCCATTTGCTGCGCAGCACATCCATCGTGTCGCCGATGGAAAGCACCTCGCGGCATAGCACCTGCGAATCTTTGGAGGCTATCTCGCCTAAGACATTATCAATGTCGTCCTGCATAAATGCCGACTGCTTCACTTCTTCAGCTTCAAGCCGTCCTTGAAGGCTTCGCCCACGCGCTGCGACACTTGGTAGTAGCCGTGGGTGTAGGGGTCGAAAGCGATGGCGTGGAGGGCTTCAATGTCCACTTTGCCGTCCTTCAGCTTGTCGGACTCAACAGAAGTCTGCAACACACGACCGATGACACCAAGTCCTGTGTCGCCGCTTTGATACTCAATAAACTCGCACTCCAAGGCAATGGGCAGTTCGTTGATAATAGGGGCATCAACCAACTGGGATTTGACGGCGGTGAGGCCACTATTGGCGAACTTGTCCTTCTCCTTGTGACCCGATACCACGCCGAAATAGTCAGCTTCTACCATGTGGGAGGCATCGGCAATATGCACCACAAAGCCTTTGCGACGTTTGATGTTCTCCACAGTCTTGTGGGTTTCGGTCAGGTTGAGGGCCACGCGCTCACGGTCGAGCATAGTGCCCCAGGCGGCGTTCATCACATCGATAGTGCCATCCTCGTTATAAGTCGCTACGAGCAGCACGGGCATCGGGAAGATGGCTTCAGTTACTTTGATAGGTTGTTTCATAGTGGAATAGTGTTTGGTTATATTTCAAATAACGTCTATGTGTCGAAATAATTGCCCAAGTTGCAAGGTATTTTTTATTTTTCATACAACTCTATCGGCAGGCCGTCGGGGTCTTGTAGGAACAGGAAACGCTTACCAGTGTAGGGGTCTGTTCTGACGGCTTCGTGTGGCACGCCTAATCGTTCTAATTCTTTTAGCTCATCACCGAGATGTGCCACCTCGAAAGCCAAGTGCCTAAGTCCCGCAGCCTCGGGATGGGTGGGTCGTGGCGGTGGTGATGGGAATGAGAACAACTCAATGACATACTGGTCGTCAAGTGCCAAATCTGCCTTGTATGAATCCCTCTCGGCACGATAATGCTCAGCGAGTACGCGTAGCCCCAGCACACGCGTATAGAAGTCCAGGCTCTTTTGATAGTCGGAGCAGATAATGGCAATGTGATGTACTTTGTTTAGATGTAGCATAGCCTTACAATCAATTAGTATTGTACAAACTCAACGATGGCACTCACCTCATTACCGATAGAGAGGGCTATGACAAAACCGTCGTCGATGCGGTACATTGTGGGTGTTAGCGTGTCGCCCAACTTGGCAGCGACGCGGTATTCAACGCGGAGTTCTTTTATCTCAAAATCCTCTGGCAATAGTTCCATCGCCATGCGGATGTAGTTGGCGTTGTTCACGTGGCGGTTGTAGTCGATGTCGGCACGCATCACCTTAATAGGGGCAAAGGCTTCACCCCCACCCTTCGGCAGGATGATACGGCGGTCGCGGTAGTTCATCTCTAGTTGCGGCTCAATAAGCAAGGTGCTGGCAACAGCATCGTCCACGCGCTTCAGCTTGCCTGTGGCCTTATCGACGAAGGCACCCATGCTCCAAGTGCGGTAGCAGGGACGGCCAACGGCATCGTAGATGAAGGTGTTGCGGAAGCCGAACATAGGCTTCACCTCATACACCGAGGTGGTCACTGTCAGTTCCTCCTTGAAACTGGGCACGCGCATCACCTCCACCTGACGTGAGGCCAGCAGTTGGGCCATATTCTCGCGAACGAAGTAGGCCTTCACCTCAGGCTCGCTGTCGATCCACATTTCCGAGCAGTCCTGCATCATCTGTAGCGCGGAATAGAGTTTCAGTTTCCCCTCGCTGTCGCAGGTGCTTGTGGTTACTTTATAATTTAGGGTATACATATTTTGAATGTGTTAACGTGTGAATGTGTTAGTCTTTT
>CAZTVH010000219.1:0-4023 GCA_964616965.1 uncultured Bacteroidaceae bacterium
ACCTCGCCTCCGGCACCGTCAAGATGGGCAAGGAGCAGTACCAGATGCGCGTCAAAGGCGAATATGTTGAAAGCTCCGAGATTGCCGACATCGTGGTCACCACCACCTACACCGGCAAACAAGTCTTCGTGCGCGACCTCGCCACCGTCCGCGACACCATCAAGGACCTCTCCCTCGACGAGAAAATCAACGGTCGCGACGGTGCCCGACTCATCATCACCAAGCAGACCGGCGCCAACACCGTGGCCATCGCCCGCGAGGTGCGTGCCGAGATGGAGCAGATTATGAAAACCCTGCCCCCCGACATCAAGATGACCAACATCCGCGACGGCTCTGAGGAAATCGTTAACGCCATCAACGGCCTCACCCAATCCATCTTCTATGCCCTCCTCTTCGTCATCCTCGTGGTGCTCATCTTCTTGGGCAACTGGCGCTCCACCCTCATCATCGCCCTCACCATCCCCATCTCCCTGGTCACCTCGTTCATTTATCTGCTATTGGCCGACAGCTCGCTCAACATCATCTCCCTCGCCTCCCTCACCGTCGCCATCGGCATGGTGGTAGACGATGCCATCGTGGTCTTGGAAAACATCACCAAGCACATCGAACGTGGCGAGTCGCCCCGCGAGGCAGCCATCTGTGCCACCAACGAGGTGTGGACCTCCGTCATTGCCACCACCCTGGTGCTTGTGGCCGTCTTCGTGCCCCTCACCATGCTGCCGGGCATGATGGGCATCTTTATGAAAGAGCTCGGCTGGATTGTCACCATCGTCGTCTGCGTCTCCACCACTGCTGCCATCTCCCTCATCCCCATGCTCAGTAGCAAACTCCTCAAGGAGAAACCCTTCTTCCTGACCAAGGAAGCCCGCGAAGAGGCCGAGCGCAAACAAGCCTCCCGCAAACTCTCCTTCGACAAGACCATAGGCCGCGCGTTCAACGCCGTCGACGCAGCCTATGCCAACCTGCTCCGCTGGTGCCTGCGCCACAAAATTCTCACCGCCATCATCGCCGCCATCTTCTTCGTCGCCACCCTCCTCCCCTTCATCACAGGCAAGATAGGCATGGACTTTATGAAAGAGCAGGACAACGGGCGCATAAGCATCAGTGCCGAACTCCAACGCGGCACACGCATCGAAGAGACCCTCAAGACCGCGCGCCACATGGAGGACGACATCTACCGCATCCTCGGCGACGATGTCATTGTCGTCTCCACCTCCGCAGGCTCCAACGACGATGCCGGCATGGCCGCCCTCTTCAACAGCACCACCAACAACAAGATATCCATGACCATCCGCTGCACCAAGAAGTACGAGCGCAAGCGCACCATCTTCGAGATGCAAGAAGACCTGCGCCGCTGCTTCGCCGAATATCCCGAACTGGTCAACTACCAGGTCAACCAAGGTGGCGGCATGGGCGGCGGCTCCAACAACTCGCTCTCCGTCGAAATCTACGGCTACGACTTCGACCAAACCACCGCCTTCACCAACGAGCTCAAACGCCGTGTGGAAGAGAACGTCCGTGGCGCCCGCGACACCAAAGTCTCGCGCGACGAAGACCGTGCCGAGCTCAAGATAACCCTCGACAAAGAGAAGCTAGCCCGCCAAGGCCTCAACGAGAGCACCGTTGCCCTCTACGTCCGCAACCGTGTCAACGGCATGCTGGCAGGCTACCTCAAGGAAGATGGCGAAGAATACAACATCATGGTACGCCTACGCGAGGAATACCGCGATGCCATCACCGACATCGAACAGCTCTCCATCCCCACCAGCACCGGCAAGATAGTCAAGCTCGAAGAACTGGGTACGATTGAAGAATACTGGTGCCCGCCCACCATCGAGCGCAAAAACCGCCAACGCTACCTCACCCTCACCGTCATGCCCTACAAGACCTCCCTACAGGAACTCGCAATGGGTGTGCAGCACGAGCTAGACCAAATGAACATACCCGCCGAAATACATGTAGCCCTCGCCGGCAACTACAAAGACCAGCAGGACTCCACGCGCGACATGATGATGCTCGCCGCGCTCATCCTCATGCTCGTCTACATCGTCATGGCCTCACAGTTCGAGAGTTTTGCCAAACCGCTCATCATCATGTTCTCCATCCCCTTCGCCATCAGCGGCGTGTCGCTCATGATGTTTATCACCGGCACCAACATCGACATGATAGGCCTCCTCGGCCTCGTGCTCCTCATCGGCATCGTCGTCAAGAACGGTATCGTGCTGGTCGACTACATCAACCTCATGCGCGAGCGTGGACTACAGCTCAACGAAGCCATCGCCCTCAGCGGACAGAGCCGTCTGCGCCCCGTGCTCATGACCGCCTTCACCACCATCCTCGGCATGATACCCATGGCCACCTCCAACTCCGAAGGCTCCGAAATGTGGACCACTATGGGCCTCGTGGTCATTGGCGGCCTCACCGTCTCCACCTTCGTCACACTCATCATCGTCCCCGTCCTCTACGGCGGTATGGAACGCATCCGCGACAAGATAATTGGCAACCGCGACAAGAACAAATTCGTGTTCATGAACATCAAACTCGACGAATAACAATGGAATGCGTTAATGTGACAAGTCGTAAATCACAGTTTCACAACCCCACACATTAGCGCATTCTTTAATTTTAAATTTTTAATTCCTAATCCTCAATGAAATCAGTCTTTATAGTATACAACCAAGCCAGCACCGAGCGTGTCGAATACATGCTCGACACCCTAGGCATCCGTGGATTCACCTTTTGGGAGAACGTACAGGGGCGTGGCAACGCCACCGGCGACCCGCATCGCGGCACCCACACCTGGCCCGAAATGAACAACGCCCTCCTCACCGTCGTCCCCGACGACCGTGTCGACGAACTCCTCCTTCCCGTCCGCAAACTCGACAAACGCAACGAGGAAGTGGGCATCCGCGCCTTCGTCTGGAACGTCGAACAAATGGTCTAATCCCTACAACTAGTTACCACCATCCTAAAAATCGCCGACAATCGTTATCTGCCACCTCCGCAAAAGGCAGTACTTTTGCAAATGAAAATCAGAGAAAAAAATCTTTTGTCAAATAATGCCATCTCTTTGATTTTTAGGATTAATAACAATACAGCCACGCCGGATTCGAGCGTGGCTGTTCTGTTTTTATCAAACGGCAACCCAAAGGTCATTCCTGTATGCTGCCGCCGCACGGGCATTCTATTTCTTTTACCACCTACCGCTTTTTACGGCTCTCTACCATATTCGACCGATTTCCGCCTCTTATGAAGCCGTTCTCCGCTCCTGGGAGCGGAGATGGAATGAAGAACAGGCGGAGAACGAGTGGATAATGGTGAAATCTGGTATAAATCCAATTATTAATTAGCCGAATTCGCAATTTTTTTTACGATTGTGCGTTATACGACAATAATGGTTACAACCCACTCAATAAATAGTCATCAAAAACATGAATAAAATTGACTTTGTCATTCTCTGGGTCGATGGGAATGACCCCAAATGGAGGGAGGAGAAGAGAAAGTACGAGAGCCCTGAGACAAGGAACCCTCGCACTGACGACGCTAACGCCGACTGCCGCTACCGCGACGACGGACTGCTGCGCTACTGGTTTCGAAGTGTTGAGAAGTTCGCGCCTTGGGTAAACCAGATACATTTTGTGACCTGCGGGCAGAAGCCCGAATGGCTGAACACGGCACACCCGAAACTGCATTGCGTGAACCATGCAGACTATATTCCACCCCAGTATCTTCCAACATTCTGTGCAAATGTTATCGAGATGAATTTACATAGAATAGGCAGTCTGTCTGAAACGTTTGTATTCTTTAATGACGACACACTTTTACTACAGCCTGTTGAGCCTGATTTTTTCTTTAGGAATGGCCTCCCTGTGTTGGATGCCGACCTATCGTATCCAAACCGCATAGGATACAACAATTGGAGCAGATTGGTCTTCAACGACTACTGCATCGTCAAATCGAGTTTCAACGTCAGAAAATCCATCTCTGACAATTGGCATAAATGGTTTAACTTAAAGGAATTGG
>CAZTVH010000220.1:0-339 GCA_964616965.1 uncultured Bacteroidaceae bacterium
GTAAAGCCCACGATTCCTCGTGAGCGTTTACCGCTTTACTAAACTGGTACTTGATTTGTGGAACTTCAAGAATGCAAGTGATAGCGAAAACGCTTTATAATATCTTATTTATCTTCCTTTTTCTTCTTTCGATATATTGTCTTTTTAGTTGTTATTTCGTTTGCAAAGATACGAATCTTTTCTTATTCATCAAAACAATCTTTAGCGGTCAGCCCTCCGTGCGGTTTTCCCAACGCTGGTGGGCAGTCTCCAGGCCTTTGTGTATCTGGCGTTCCGTCAACTCCTTGGACGGCAACTCGGTCATGTATTGTGCCACCGTGTAGGTTACATCTCTTTCCC
>CAZTVH010000220.1:385-4022 GCA_964616965.1 uncultured Bacteroidaceae bacterium
AGTAGCACTCTCTAAAAGGTACTGCCGCATCTCTTCTTCTGAGGGTAGCTGTAGTTGGTATTTGCTGACGAAGAGATTCTGCGACAAACCCTCGGTGGCGTACTGCACGGTGGTTTCACCATATTCGGTGCATAGCAACAGGCCAATGGGCGGATTGTCGTCGGCCTGCATCACCTCGTGTTTGTAGTAGTTCATGTAGCAGTTAAGCTGCGAGGCGTATTCGTGGCGGAAGCGGTCAATCTTGAGGTCGATAATCACATGACACTTCAGGATGCGGTGATAGAAGATGAGATCCGCCTTGAAGTAATCCTGGTCGATGAGCACCCGCTTCTGACGCGCCTCGAAGCAGAAACCACGTCCCATTTCCATCAGCACTTTCTGGAGATGATTGAGGATAGTTGTTTCCAACTTGCTCTCGGTATAGACATTCTCTGACGGTAGTCCCAGAAACTCAAGCGTTACGGGGTTGTGGATAATGTCGCGCGGTGCCAGTTGCTGTGCATCCTTGGAAGCAAGACGTTGAAGGGCTTTCTTGTCTTTCGACAGTCCCATGCGCTCATAGTACTGCGAGGAAATCTGCCGGTCAAGTTCTCTATAAGTCCAACAGCCCCGAATGGTTTCTTGCTCGTAAAAAGCACGCTTTAACGGATCTTCTATACTCGTTAAATATGCAAGACTGGTATAGTTCAAACGGTAAAAAAGCTTATCGGCAGGTGTAGACCACTCCTCCAATTTGGCAGGCACTGCTTGCCAAATTCCACTTAACTGGTCCTCTGACGGTAACAATTTGGCAGACGTTGCTTGCCAAATTGACGAGACTCCAGACTCGGACAGCATCAAGCTATTCTTCTTAAGATACGAGGCTATTTCTTTGCCTAATTGGGGATATATAATGTAAAGGCGCCGATAAAGGCGTAATGTACGAGGCTCAAAACCCTTCTTGTTGATACTTTGAGCCAATCTGTTGAGCAACCTGTCACCATACTTGGCGCGGTCTTCGCCGTGCTGTTCAAACTCAACGATATAATATCCCACCAGCCAATTGCGGGCTGTAAGTGCAAGATTGATAGCGTGAGCGGCTTGTGACTGGAGCACATCCTGCACCTGGTTGATACGTCCGACGAGTGATTCAAAGTTCATTATTAAATTATTTCACGCTGCAAAAGTACAACTTTTTCCTGATACAGCCAAATATAATTTACAAATACACCATCTATCCTTTCCCAATCGAAAGCACCTCTTGGTGGGAATGACGGCAACGCGCAGAACTATATCGCGTACTCTTTTTCTCTCATAAACTCATCTGCCACATACAAATCCCCATAAAGGTAAAGGCCGGTGGATTTGTCATGCAGGTCGGCGCAGGTCTGGCTTTCGTAAAACAACTGTAAGGCTTTCTCCGGTGCTATATTCAGACGCTTGGCCAACTCCACCGAGATAGCACCAATGTGGTTGCTCATGATTATCTCCTGTATGACAGGCGACTTAATTGGGTCTTTTGATTGTCTTTGTTCCCAAAAACCCTCACGCTTCATCTGTTGATACACATCTTTATAGGATGTGTTCAGCCATCGGGCGGTAGTCTCTATACTATTGGCGACAAAAGCCATCATCACTTGATTCATTGGTATTTCTATAGCGTTACTCATCACAAACGAACACTATGATTTCACACTGCAAATATACAACAATTTTCCGATACAGCCAAATTATTTTATTTTGAACACGGATGACACGAATTGGCATTCGTGTCGTCCGTGTTTGTCTGTAGCTGTTGCTTTGGGCTATAGATGCATTCCTTCCCTAACGGGCAATTCATATCCAATCCCCTAGCCGGTGGACTTGTCATGCGGGTCGGAGTGGGGTTGACTTCAGTGGGAATCAGAGCTTTCCGGCGGTGTCGGTCAAAGTGGATTCGGGGCGGAGGAAGTCTGCCTTGCCTTTGCTGTATGACTCAGCCGCGCGAGCCAACGCCTCTTGCGAGGTATATTGGGCTATCATCTCCTCATTGTCGCACCAAAGCTGTTGGGTGGACACCAACGTCTCGCCGTCAGCCGTGGGGCGCTCATGCACCCAGGTGGCGGCACCTTCCACCACACGGCTCGCCACCACGCCGCCGCGCACCTCGAAACCGTCGCTGTTGCCAACAGCCTCTGCCAAAGGCTGAACAGAAAGGAGGTCGAGGACAACAGTGTGGCATACAAACATGGCTCGCGGGGCAAAGGCATCCATCGTCTGCTTGCCCATCACAAAGGTCAGCCAATCCCCCTGACCGAAGTCACGGTTATGTTCCACAATAGCTTTGGAAAACTGTCCGACAGTGGTTTGCGGAGTCACCACAAAATCTCCCATCGCAATATTCGACGCAAGCCCCGTGCCGTCATGCTCTGTGGCAATCTCCTTCAATATGCCGTGCGACACCACCAGCGGCATCAGCACGCTGGCATAATTCTTCACTTCTTGACGGGTGAAATAGATGGGGGTGATATGCATGTTTAGCGACATGAACGTGTTGTAGTTCGAACATCCCGCTGCCCTGTTCTGATAACGCGGCCGCCACTCCTGCGGGAATGCGCTCCAAAGACGCTGTACATTGTTCCATCGCAGCCGTGCCGCCGACTGCACCTGTGACTTGGAAGGGTTGCCCTTGTCGTTTTTGCTGCGCCGCACGATAGGCTTGCCGTTGCGCATATACACCGTGAAACCGTCGTACCTGCCCGGAGGTAGGATAGGAAATTTGCTGACTAACTGTGCCATGATTCTATGTTTTTACTTGTTGATACTTCTGCCTAGCTCCCGCATTTATACTTTATTTATCCTTTAGTTATACTACAATTATCCGCTAAAATATAGAATAACTAAGGTATAACTGAGGTATATATATGGGATATATGTGGGAGTTTCATGGTGCAAAAGTACACTTTTTTTTTGACTTGACAAGTTTTTTTGCAACGATTGCGTGAATTAATGTTCGATATATGGTAATTTTGTTGTAAATTTGCACCGTTATTTTCGACTACAGTGGTTGAGCAATTGGATATCTACACACTGAAAATGAGATATATCCACATACATCAACCCACGGATATGCTGGCGAATTAAACATGAAACGTGAAACAGTAAACATTACCAATTAACACACACTGATATGAATAGACTGAAACTAACGATGGTTCTTGCCGCCACAATGGTGACCGCCGTGTCGTGCGGTCCTAAGAAAGAGGCACCGAAGGTACTGGTTCTCTATTATTCGCAAACAACGAACACAAAAACTGTGGCCGAGGAGATTGCCACACGGCTGGGGGCAGACATAGAGGAGATTGTCCCCGTGATGCCGTACGACGGGGATTTCAAAGCCACGATTGAACGCTGTATGCAGGACCGCGAGCAGGGGGTACTCCCAGAAATTCAGCCTATCGCCGCCGACTTGGCACAATACGACATTGTCTTTATCGGCTATCCCGTATGGTTCGGCACCTACGCACCCCCCATTGCCGCACTGCTCGACCAAGTGGACTTGAGCGGCAAGAAGGTGGTGCCGTTCTGCACGTTCGGCAGCGGCGGATTGGAGTCAAGCACGAACGACTTGAAGCACAAACAGCCTAGTGCCGAGGTACTTCCCGGCTATGGGGTGCGT
>CAZTVH010000221.1:0-4007 GCA_964616965.1 uncultured Bacteroidaceae bacterium
TTTTCTATTGAACGAAAACCCCTACGGGGTATGAATGGTGCTAATCAATGTGTTTTCTATTGAACGAAAACCCATACGGGTATGAATGGTGCTAATCAATGTGTTTTTTATTGAACGAAACCCTCTATGGGGTATTCCTTTATACTAGGCCGGCGATGTCGCCGCCGCAGTTGTCGAGTTGTGCGCCGGTGACGCTGCTGAGGCAGTTGTTCTGGCGGTTGAGGCGCAGGTAGCCGAGGAGGGCGAAGATGATGGCCTCTTTGTAGTCGATGATGCTGTCGGTGGGCACGGTGATGCGGCAGCCCGGTATTTGGGCTTGCAGGCGTGCTATGAGGTATTTGTTTTTGGCGCCGCCGCCGGTGACGAGCATGGTGCCTATGCCACGCCCTTTGACGGCTCCCGCCACCTGGCGGGCGATGTGTTCGACGGTGGTGGCGAGGAGGTCGTTGACACTCAGTGCCTCGGTGCTGATGAGAGGCAGGACGTTGCCGACAAACCATTCTTTGCCTAGCGACTTGGGCAGGGGCTTGCGGTAGTAGTCGAGGGCGTCGAGCCTTGCCAGCAGGGGCTGGCTTACGTTGCCCTTGCGTGCCATCAGCCCGTTGGTGTCGTAGGCTTTCTTCTTGCGGTGTGCCAGATGGTTCAACGCCATGTTGCAGGGGCAGATGTCGTAGGCCTCGCGCCGGTGGTCGGCAGTCTCGTAGGAGATGTTGGCAATGCCGCCGAGGTTGAGGCAGGCACCGTACTGCCCGAAGAGCAGGCGGTCGCCGATGGGTACCAGCGGGGCCCCCTGACCGCCAAGGGCGACATCGAGGTTGCGGAAGTTGAAGACTACGGGCAGCCGAGTCTCGGCGGCGATGGCATCGCCGTCGCCAATCTGAGTGGTGAGGCCCAGGTGGGGTTGGTGGAAGATGGTGTGGCCGTGGCTGGCAATGGCATCCACGGGGCCGGGGTGCTCTTGGCGAAAGAGGTTCACCTGCCGTCCGATGTAGTGGCCTAGCTCTACGTTGATGAGGGCGTATTCGTAGGCGGTGGCGCGTTCGAGGTTGGAGAGCCAGCGCACCCACTCGTCGCTGTAGGGGTAGGTGTTGGCGGCCAGCAGTTTGAAACCGTTGTCGCTGATGTCGCAGTAGGCGATGTCCAGTCCGTCGAGGGAGGTGCCAGACATGATTCCGAGGATGTGCATGGGTCTATTCTTTTGATGGGAAATAATGTTCTAGGTCTTGTAGCAGGTCGTGGTTGAACAACACGATGCCGGGCTTGTAGAGGTGGTTGCTGTTGGCGAAGTGGATGGTGTCGACCATAGGCAGAATCTTGTAGCGGTAGGGGCCTAGGGCGCGCATCTGCCCTTCGAACCAGTCGTGGTTGAGGAATGAGTTGCGCAGCTGTTCGGCATCCTGCACCTCGACAAGCAGGTAGGGTATGTTTCGCTCTTTGAGCAGCAGGAGGCATTCTTTCAATGCCTCCATCTGTTCGGGGCGGATGGTGAGGTTTTTGAGAGGGTAGCTTTCCACCTTGAATTGGCTTGTGTTGGATTCCACATATCCGCCCGGCACATATGCCGCGTCTCGAATGATGCTGTCTTCCACGAAATGCTCTAGGCGGTGGCGCAAGAGTTGGTTGTAGATTGAGTAGAGCCAAGTGTTGAGCACTTTCATGTTGCCCATCTTCCATGCCATACGGGTGGAGGCGGGGGAGAGCGGGGCGTTGGTAAGGAGGTCTACGGCACTCTCCACGCCGTCGTGGCTCATAATGTCGGGGTGGACCTCGAACACCACATGGCGTGGGTTGAGGCTGTCGAGATAGGTCTGCAGCAGCACAAGGGTCTGCATGGGGGTCTGGTTGGACGAGCCGAGGTTGAAGCAGCTGTAGCCTGCGGCTTGGTAGGTGCGGGTGTCGAAGGTGCGGTAGCAGTGCGACGAGCCGAGGAAGAGCAGGTCGACGTGGTGGTAGTTGCGTAGGTCCTTGATGCGGCTGCAGAGGTGGCCGGAGTTGCCCATGCTGGTGCTGGCCGTGCGCACCCATCCGAGGTCGCCCAGCAGCCATAGCAGCAGCACATAGACGGCTAGGGCCACTGGCGTGAAGGTGATGATTTTATAGAGCAGCTTCTTCATAGTCTCGTGGTGGGTCAGAATTGGAAATAGATGAAGGGCATCTCGTCGGTCACCATGAAGGCTCCGATAAGGTAGATGAGGGCCATGTATCCCGCCCACCGCAGAGCGCGGTGGCGGGGTTGGCGGCAGAAGCCGTGGGCCTCGGCACGGTTGAGCCATTCCACCACGGTCATCAGGGCCACGGACACGCCTACGGCCCATGCGTCGATGGGGGCGGTGATGGTGGGGGCTCCGCCCTCGAACAGTCGGCCGAACATGAGGCGGTAGTATTGCATGGCCTGCTGGATGCTGTCGGCGCGGAACAGCACCCACCCCGTCACCGCCAGCAGGAAGGTGAGCATCATCTGCCCCAGCTCGCGCAGGGTGGGGAGCTGGCGTTGGTCAGCCACGGTGTCGGTATGGCGGCGGTTGCGACCCAGCAGAATGAGAGGCAGGAAGAGCAGGGCGTGGTAGGCACCCCACGCCACAAAGGTCCAGTTGGCCCCGTGCCAGAGGCCGCTGACGAGGAAGATGACAAAGGTGTTGAGCACCACACGCCCCTTTGGCACCCGGCTGCCGCCGAGGGGGATGTAGATATAGTCGCGAAACCAGGTGGTGAGTGAGATGTGCCACCGCCGCCAGAACTCGGCGATGTCGCGGCTGAAATAGGGCACGTTGAAGTTGCGCCGCAGCCGTATGCCGAAGAGCTTGGCACAGCCTATGGCGATGTCGCTGTAGCCTGAGAAATCGCCGTAAATCTGTATGCTGAACAGCACGGCAGCCAGCAGCAGCGAGGTGCTGTTGAACCAGTCGGGGTGAGAGAAGATGGGGTCGACATAGAGGGCGCAGCTGTCGGCCACCACCATCTTCTTGAAGAAGCCCCAGAGCATCTGGCGAAGGCCGTCGACGCATTGGCGGTAGTCGAAATGGCGGCTCTGCTCGAACTGGGGCAGCAGGCTGGTGGCGCGCTCGATGGGGCCTGCCCCCAGCTGGGGGAAGAAGCTGACGTAGGCAAAGAATTCCACCACGTCGCGGGTGGGCTTTATCGATCCGCGATATACGTCGATGCTGTAGCTCAGGGCCTGAAAGGTGTAGAACGAGATGCCCACGGGCAGCACTAGGTGAAGCAGCAGGCGGTCGGCCTTGCCGCCGAGAAAGAGGTCGGCAAACGACTGGGCAAAGAAGTCGTAGTATTTAAACGTGCAAAGAATGAGGAGGTTGAGGATGATGTTGGCCCAAAGAAAGAATTTAGGGGTTAGGCTCCTGTGGTAAGGCTGTGAGGAGGCGCGCTCGATGGCAATGCCGGAGGCATAGCTGCACAGCGTTGTGATGGCGATGAGCAGCAGAAAACGCCAGTCCCACCAGCCATAGAAGAGGTAGGACGCGGAGACCACAAAGATGTTCTGCCACTTGACATGACGGCCCAAAAGCCAATAGAGGATAAATGTTATTGGCAGAAAGATAATGAATTCTATAGAGTTGAATAACATATTCGGTTTGCAAAAATACAAAAAAACAGCGACAGACGAAAAAAAACAAGCGTTATTTGAAAAAAAAATCATATCTTTGCAATTTGAAACATTGGGCGTAAAGTATCATGCCAAATATGGTGAACAAAATAAAAATCAATATAATACTATGAAGAAGATTATCAACACACCCAAGGCACCCGCCGCTATCGGACCTTACAGCCAGGCCGTTTTGGCTGGCAACACGCTGTATATTTCGGGCCAGATACCCATCAACCCCGCCACCAAGGAGGTGCCCGAAGGCATCACGGCCCAGACCGAGCAGGTGATGCAGAACATCAAGGCCATACTGGATGAGGCCGGTTTCACATTCCAAGATGTGGTGAAAAGCACCTGTCTGCTGGCAGACATGGAGTATTTCAAACCGATGAACGAGGTGTACGCC
>CAZTVH010000222.1:0-3999 GCA_964616965.1 uncultured Bacteroidaceae bacterium
CAGACGACACCTGCGAAGCCTGCGGCCTTGGTCATTACATCGACTACATGAAAATGATACTGCAACTTGCAAGCCTAGAGCAATAGCAATCCCATCCCGCACAAACCACACTGAGGCCCCACACGGCCTCAACAAAAATAGCATTTCCATCCCAAACAAACCACACTGAGGCCAAACACAGCCTCAACCAAGCAACTGCAAACCCCTCCAGAGGCGTTCCTCACGTTAGTGTTTACATTAGCACAAAGGGTAGGTAAAAACATTCCCCACTTAACATAACGCGCCTACTGAAACAAAAGTTAAGCCGTCTTCGGGCAGAAGACGGCTTAACTTTTTGTCCCAAAGCTTATTGTGCAGCTTTCTGCAATTCTTCGATACGGGCCTTGATGGGTTTCAGCTCGTCGTACATCTCCAAACGGGCATAAACCGTGTTCAGAGCATTCAGGCAGTGATACAAGTTTGCACGATTGGCACCTTGGCCTTCGGCATCAAGGTTGTCGATGAACTTGATGGCGTTGTTGAAGTAAGGAATCGACTGGCGGAACAAATCCAAGCACTCCGCATTCAGCTTGTCGTACAGTCCGGTCTCATCCGTCGGGGGCACATTGTTGGCCTCAGTCAGTTTGTCAACGGCGCGATTGTAGAACATCTTGCCCATGCCGAAATTGGCAACAAACTGGTTGGGCAGCGTCTGCAGCGACTCTTTGTAACGCTGCTCGGCATTTACAAAGTCGTTGACACCCTCGTAGGTGGCTCCAGCGGCTGCCAACAGGCTGGCGTGCAGTTCGGGTTTGTCCATCGTCTTCTCCAATGCCTTCTGAATTTCGGCATTGCCCTGCTCCATGTTACCTTTCAGAAGATAAGCCTCAGCCATCATCATGTTGGCGTTGTAGTCATCCTTGCACGACTTAACATAATTCTGTGCAAGCTTGATAGCCTCGTTGGTGTCGCCTGCCGACTTGTACATGTCGAACAGCGTTCTGTACACCAAGTTCTCCTTGGTCCGGGTGCGCACGAGAGGCTTGAAATACTTCATCACAGCCTCGTTGTTGTGAGCGTTCATGGCAGCCTTGCCAGCCATCAGGTACGACTCGGCAGCATATTCTTTCTTGCCGCACTCGTTGAAGATGCGCACCGACTCCTCGCTCAACGCCATGCACTCATCCCAGTTTTGCTTCTGGAAAGCGTTAACGGCCTTCTTATAGTATTCGTTACCAACAAAGCTCAAGATGGTGTTGTTGCCTTCTGCATACTCCTTCTCGGTGTCCAGCTCCTTGCAGCGCAGGGCGGCATCCTTGCTCTTCACCAGCCAGTCGGGGTCCAAGTCCTTGTACTTCGAACGGGTCTTCTCAGCCTCGCCACCAATCGAGCTATAGATAAGACCGGCATAGTACCAAGTCTTGGCATCGTTCTTGGTCTGCTCGTGCTCACAAGCGGCGTCAATTAGTTTTTTGGCTTTGTCCAGATAGCCACGGTTCTGTGCCTCACGGGCACTCGACACGTTCAGTGACTGTGCGCTGACGGCGTAGCCCATTACTACGAGAGCCAGCATTAATGCGATTTTCTTCATCTTATTTGTGTTTTTTAAGTTTTGATTTACTATTTTGTACGATTACATTTCTTTTTCTTGCATTCCCCCCACTCTATTCGCTCTCGCCCGCCTCAGTGCCTGCGTTATTCTCAGGGGTTTCCGATGGCAGCTCGGCCACCTCCTCCTCATTCTCTGTCGGCACCTTAGTGATAGAAGCGATAAAGTCCTTCCCTCTCAGGTTGATGAGCTTCACACCCTGGGTATTGCGTCCCATAACGCGCAACTCGCTAATCTTCATCCGTATGGTGATGCCCGAACGGTTGATAATCATCAAGTCCTCGCCGTCGTTCACATTGGTCAACGCAATGATTCCGCCCGTCTTATCTGTCACCTTCATCGTCATCACACCCTTGCCACCTCGGTTGGTCTTGCGGTAATCCTTCAAATCCGACCGCTTTCCGTAGCCGTTCTCGCTCACCACCAGTATGTTCTCGTTCTCGTCATTGGAGGTCAGCATACCTATCACGCAGTCGTCCTCAGGCTCTAATGTGATACCCTTTACACCCGATGCCCCACGGCTCAACTCGCGGAACTGGTCCTCGTTGCAGCGCATCACCTTGCCCTTCTTCGAGGCAAGCAAAATCTCGCTCTTGCCGTCTGTCAGCTGGGCGCCAATCAGTTCGTCGCCCTCGCGGATGCCCACGGCGATGATGCCGTTGGTTCGCGGACGCGAATAGCTCTCCAACGAAGTCTTCTTCACCACGCCATTCTTCGTACACATCACAATAAAGTGATTTTTCAGGTACTCAGCATCCGACAGGTTCTCCACATTCACATATGCCTTCACCTTGTCGTCAGGCTCTATGTTAATCATGTTCAGTATCGGGCGGCCTTTCGAATTCTTCTCCCCTTCAGGCACCTCGAAGGCACGCATCCAGTAGCATCGGCCCTTCTCGGTAAAGAACAACAGGTAGTTGTGGTTCGTACACATGAATATATGCTCCACAAAATCCTCGCTTCGCACCGAGCTGCCCTTCGACCCAACGCCTCCGCGCGTCTGTGCGCGATACTCGTTCAGCAGCGTACGTTTCACATAGCCCATGTGCGAGATTGTAATCACCACCTCGTCGTCGGGTATCGTATCCTCAATCCTGAAGTTCGAAGCCTCATAGCGGATAGCCGTGCGGCGGTCGTCGCCATACTTGTCGCGAATTTCCACCAGCTCGCCCTTGATTACCTCAAACAAAATCTTCTTGTCGCCCAAAATCTCCTTGCAACGGGCAATAAAGCGCAACTTCTCGTCATACTCCTCCTGCAACTTCTGGCGCTCCATGCCGGTCAGCTGGCGCAGGCGCATCTCCACGATGGCGGTGGCCTGCAGCTCGCTAAACTGCCAGGTGTCCATCAGTCCCTGCTTGGCCTCCTCGACCGACTTCGACCGCTTAATCAGCTGGATAATCTCGTCGATGATGTCGATGGCACGCAGGAAACCCTCCAACAAGTGGGCACGGCGCTCGGCCTCAGCCATCTCAAACTTGGTGCGGCGTGTCACCACCTCCTCGCGGTGCTCCACGAAATTGCGTATCAAATCCTTCAAGTTCAGCAGCATCGGGCGGCCATGCACCAACGCGATATTGTTCACCGCAAACGAACTCTGCAGCTCGCTCAACTGGAACAGCTTGTTCAGTATCACGTTAGGCACCACATCGTTGCGCAACATATACACCACACGCGTGCCCTCCTTGTCCGACTCGTCGCGGATGTCGGTAATGCCCACAATCTTGCCGTCCTTCACCAACTGGGCCTGACGCTTAATCATCTCGCTCTTGTTCACACCATAGGGAATCGTATGCGCCACGATGATGTTGCGACCCTTGTTGTCCACGTCAATCGACGTGTCGGCCCTCAGCACCACGCTGCCACGCCCAGTCGTATACGCGTCGCGCACACCGTTGTAGCCGTATATCGTACCGCCGCCCGGAAAGTCGGGAGCCTTCACATACTGCATCAGCTCCTCCACCTCTATATCATTATTATCAATATAGGCAATGCAACCGTCCAGCACCTCGCGCAGATTGTGTGTCGGCATATTGGTTGCCATACCCACCGCGATACCGTTCGAGCCGTTCACCAGCAGGTTCGGTATGCGCGCGGGCAGCACCGTAGGCTCCTCACGCTCATTGCTATAGTTAGGCATCATATCCACGGTATCTTTCTTGATGTCCATCAACATCTCGTTGGAAATCTGCTCCATGCGGCACTCGGTATAACGCATGGCTGCGGGGCTGTCGCCGTCGATACTACCAAAGTTACCCTGCCCGTCGACCAACGTATACCTCATGTTCCACGGCTGCGCCATACGAACCATAGCTAAATATATCGACTGGTCGCCATGGGGGTGGTACTGTCCCATCACCTCACCCACCACACTCGCCGACTTACGATAAGCGGTATTGTAAAACATGCCC
>CAZTVH010000223.1:0-3992 GCA_964616965.1 uncultured Bacteroidaceae bacterium
ACCCGTTATGGTGATGTGCCTGAAAGGCACGATGCACCTAACAAGGTGATGAATGCATTGCCTTTTCCTTGTCCTTTTTGAAATTTACCAGATTTCTTCCCAAGGATAAAAGCGAAAACACTTTCATCAATATGTCCTGTCAGTCAATCGTCTGACATTCGCAAATATAACAAATAATAATCAAAATATAAAACTCTTGAAGACGAGGCTGTCCGTGAGTTTCTGGAAAGATATGGAATAGAATAAAAAAATTGCAGCACCCAGACATAAAGTCCAGGTGCTGCTTTTCTATTATCCTTTAGTTTATTCCAGTGATTTAAGGCTGTTTTCAATATCATCCTTCAGATGCCGCATTGATCCCAGTTCCCCTTTGAGTCGGGAGAGTGCGTCCGTGTATAAATCCTTGGCAGTTTCCCTTTCACCCAGGAGAGCACAGTTCATCGCATACAGCTCTTCGGCGTAGATAAATTCCGCTGTGTCCTGGAAGTGATTTTCGGCTATCTCAAAAACCCTGTCAGAATACTTCATGGCTTCCTCTGGGCGTTTAAGTCTCAGGAGCATTTCAGCCAGCAAGGAGAGCGTGTCCATCCATTTAATCAGGGTGGCAGGCTCATCGTACATTTCGTGAATAACGTCCACCTCGTCCTTCAGAAACTTGACGGCCTCTTCACGTTCACCGGCAGCAAATTGACGTTCAGCCTCTGCGTACAACGAATCCAGCTTATTGGGTAAGGTGGGGTTGTTCTCGTAAGCCGTCCTTGCCTCCTTTGCTGCTTTCTCCAAGTTTTCTTTTGTTTCCACCGGTTCATAAAAATGGATTTCGTTGTAGTTATCCATTTCCGTTATTTCTTCTTTTCTTCTTATTACCATAGTGATAAAGTGTTAATTGTTAATTATATCCAATCGTCAGGGACGTGTTTTCCTTTATTGAGTTCCATCGTCCTTGCTCGTCTGTCATCCTCACGTTTCTTGCAATAGTCAATATAACGCTGGTCTGTTGCCTCTACCCATTCCAGGTTATCTGATGCGAAGTTCTTATAGTCCAGATCCCTGTGCAGGATTACGGGATTCTTAAGACCGGCATCATCACCCTGGACATAACCAGCAGCTTCCATTAGTTCATCTACGGCTATTTTCTCTTTATCAATCTTGACTGATGGATTAGGTAAACCCCAGTGCAGATCCATGTCCGGATCATACATATAATCGAGAACGTAGCTCTCATGTCCTTTAACTTTAATCTTGCCAGATGAGAATACTTCAACGAATTCACCGTCGGAATATACTCTCACCTTAGGGACAGTGGTATGACGGTAATGATATTCCACCCATTGAAGGTTTCGGTAATCACAGTTATTCGAGTTGCCGTCCCTGAAGTCAATCATATACTCCTTTCCGTCTTGGGGAGCTGGTGGACAGAAGCAGGTAATTACAGCGTATGCAATGAATAACCGCTGTCTTTTATACTTGTCCATTATGAAAGGTCCCAGATGCTGCTTCAGGATTCTATAACTGCCTTTATAGCCTCCGCCCTTTACATAGTGTGCTACAAAATCTCCGGTGTCAGCGAACCAACCCCAGATAAAACCATCGTGATAAAGCCTACAACGCTTTCCGTTAATTGTTTTTTCCATTGGCATACTAATCTTCTTTGTTTTTAGAGGTCCTTGATGTGATGACCAGTTCAACCCCGTATTCATCCTTGAGCTTCTTACCCAGTGCATAGAAGGCATCTGCCTTCCGTCTTTTCCTGTACAGAAGATCCAGGAGTTCTCTGAGGTCTACGGTCAATTTGGTTCCACTTACCAACCCTCCATAGTGCCGGGCTAAGACGAGTATTTCATCATCCAGCGAAAGTGTTGGTTGTGGTGCTTCGTTTGTGCCGTCCGTCTTTGGTTCGGCATCTGTAAAAATGGGCTCTTGGTGTACTTCAGTCCTTCGACCAGAGCCAAATAAACTATTCCATAATTCTACTATCATGGTATTATAAATATGTTGACGGTTCTTAGACAGAAACCACCGTGGTACTGTCTGTCCGTCCTTTCAGATAAGGATATGGGCGGAAGTTATCGGCGGATCGAGCCCTTTCAGCAAAAGTATATTCTCTATTGCTTTTCACCGGGAATAACTTAACTTTGCAGACCAATAAACGAACAGATAGCAATGGAAAACAAAGACAAATACACCGCACCGGAAACCGAGGTGTTGGAATTACAGACCGAGGGCGTAATTGCAGAGAGCGGTTATGGTGAGCCTATAGACGAAGATTAAGGCCCTTTGTTATTGGACCAGAAAAAGAAAACCATCCAAAAACGGTTTAAATTGCCGTAGAGGATGGTTTTTAATGTAAACTGTTGATATTGAGTTGCTTTTCCCGGGTATAATAACTATAACTATTGGGAAGGGGGATGGGGTTTTAGGCTGGTTTTTGGGGGAATCAGGTGGTAGTTTTAGTTATTGTTTCGGTTCAAGGAGATATGCTCGATTACCGTTGACCTTGCATTCAGTACAGTCAAAGTATTCCAGTAGATCCGTTGCTTTGGCCGTCTTCTTTATCCCAGTATCATTGTAGATTTCCTGGAGTGCGGTCTTGATTTCTTCCCTGGTATACTTCTGGCCTACTTGAAATCTGACGGCAATGAAGGCTTCTATGTGTGGGCCTTGTTGTTGCGCTTGTATTTCACTGTCCATTCGAGTTGAGTTATATCCCAGTGCCGTAATTCTGGACAGTGAGAGGGTGTTGATGTAATGGGCAATGTCGTTATATCCTAATTCCCATAACATCTGATTCACTTCCCCTTGTAGTTGTGGATACTGTTTGAGCAATTTACAGGTCTCACGCAGTCTGTCTTCCGGTCCGTATACTTGTGGCAGTTGATTCATGAGTTGCTGGACCGGGAGGCTATAGATGTTCGTACTGCCATTCTTTCCGGACACGATGAACCACTGCGTATGATTCTTAAGGATATCATGACTGTACTGTTCATCTAATACTAACATGGGGTCTAACTCGGGATATCCATTGAGTGTGTTTACAAAGTATTGATCCGGATTCCCTTCTATGAGTTTAGTCAGATTATCCAGTGCCAAATCTCCTTGTCCACCCTGTACTGCAATTTCCCATAAACTTATCTGCTGGTTGCTAATGTCCATCTTATTAGCCAGGTAATCTTTAAACTCAGCATCGTTTATTACCTGGGTGTTGTTGGTGTAGAAGATATGAATCCTGTCCCTGAACTTGTTGGAATCTAGTCTTTGCCGTCCGATGATTTGTGGGATGTCAGAAGCAATGTCCAGGGAGAGACTTTCCACTTTGTAATTAGCCACGACGAAGGTACTTGCACAGGGGCTATAGAAGTCAACACCGGCAAAGCAAGTCCTAGTGCAGAAGGTCCATGTCGGATGTGTTTCTCCTGCTAATGGGACATCCTCTGTCAGACTTAGTTTTGGATGAGCTTTTTTCAGTGTGGCTTTGTTTTCATCGGTATCAGCACAGATAATTGAAACATCGGCCGGGTCTATAAGGTGGTCTTTAGTGATATACTTCTTTAGGATCCTTTGTATATCTTCCACACTGTTGATGAAGATTACCGCCTCATCACTCACATCGGCCGTTCCATCTGGGTTGTATATGACATCGAAGTAGCCGTTCTTATTGTATTCCTTGAAGATCTGGTCGAATGCATCACTGGCTCCTCGACACTTATACGACTTCTCCAGAACGGGCGCTATATTCTCCCATTCCAGTTCATATTGCATTACCTCGTTATTCTGGAATTGAGGGACCATCTGGAGATAGTCAACAATAGGGGTGGCAGATACAAAACATACATTCTCATAGCGAAACACCCTATCCAGAAGCCTTGACATCGTATTCTTGTTTCGGTACTGCTTTGTCTTGATGTCCTTTATGATACAATGGCTTTCATCAACCACAATGCTGAAGTCCCGAGAGATGTCGAAACTATAAGGAGCAGATTCCAACATGTCAG
>CAZTVH010000224.1:0-3981 GCA_964616965.1 uncultured Bacteroidaceae bacterium
AATAAAGATTTATGCCGATTTGGAGAACTGCTCCAAATCGGCATAAACTCATAGAGGGGAATGGTCTATTCTTATAAGACCTTTCAATGACATTGAAAGTAAGTTTTTAATGCCATTAAAAACTCATTTCAGTATTCAGTATAACGACCTTCAACGCCATAAATCGTACCGCTGTGTCGGATTTGACAATGAAAGAATCAGCTGGGATGGATTCCCTAACCCTCGTGGCTGATGCGGCACATCTGGTCGGCCACCTTGCCAAGGAGGTCGGGATTGACCAGCGTGCCTTTGGGGCAGAGCTTCACCCCCATCATCTCGCTCACATGTGCCAGGCGGTGGTCGTAGTCGTTCTTGAGGGTGAAGATGTAGGAATGGCACGCCATGCCAAGGAGAACCTCCTTCAGGGCACTGACCTTGTAGACTATCTCATTGAACATATGGTCGGTGGCAACACCCGTCTTACACTCGACGACAAACAGCGTGTTGGCCTTGATGAATACCACGTCGAGCTCGTTGTTGTGCTGGCTGCCGGGACGGAAGATACGCACACCCAGTGCAATCTGTTGTGGACTCACCAATTCGAGAAGCCTATAATAGACCCACTCTTCGAACCAGCCGCCCGTCAAATAGTCTATCTCGCGAGGCGAAAGCCGTTCCGCCTGTTCTGGCACGAAGCCGAAAGCAGTGAGCAGCTCCCTGATGCCGGGGACGGCCTCGCGCCGATTGGGAGTGCCAAACATGATGTCGCGAATGGCCAGGTGATGACGGGTGCCACGATACTGCACCCGCAGTTGGTCGATGGCATTGAAGGCACGGTGCGAGAGGTGGCGCCGCTTGAAGCAGTCGAAAATACGCCCGGCATCGTCGGCGGTGCGGATGGGGGTGTGCTGCTTGCTGTGGAGGTCGTGGTCAAGCCCGCCCAGCTTGAAGTATTCCGCCAACGACATGCGGTAGCGGATGGGCTCCACGATGTCGTCGTTGTCGTTGAGACTATTGTCGAAGACGGAACTGACGATGAGGTTTTCGCGCGTCTGAACGTAGAAAAACTTGGCATTGTAGCCCGTAAACACATGTTGCACTGCCAAGGCCAGATAGCGGCTGCCGCCCGCCAGGTTTACCCAATAGGTGGCCGACGCAGGCACACGGGAGCGGATGTGGCGGCAGATGCGTTCGTAGATATACCTGTCCTCGCTTCGGCGAAGCCAGATGTAGTCAATCGTCGCATCGGGGATTTGTATCAAGGCGGCATAGGGTGCCACAGCATGCTTGTCTTCCTTGGTAGAAATAAAGAGCAGACGGTCCCCCTCTTCGTAATACTGTTTCAAAAAGAGGTAGGCTGCCAAAGGCTCTTGGGCATCGAAAATATTGACTAAGGTTTTCATCAGTACAGATTAAATGATTAGTTACCAATAGCATTCACGACCGTTTACGGCCACTCTCACGTTACAAAGATACGAAGAAAATAATGATTAGGAATTAAAAAATACGAACCGCCTCCCTATTGCCATTTTTCCACCTCCGCATGGGCAATAAAGGAAGAAGTTTGGCGTTATACCTAAAACTGTTTGCCATGAAGCATCTGATACTATCCTTATTGCTGCTGCCAGCCATGTGCGGCTGCCACAAGCCTGAGATTGAAGGACCGAGCGTGCCCGAAGAGGACTCGATAGTGTATTACGAGCAATGCCTGTACCGGCCGGGCGACTACGGCAGTGCAAATTGGCGCATACCCGCCATCTGCTGCCTGAGCGACGGCACGTTGCTGGCAGTGTGCGACAAGCGGAAGTACAACGAGGCCGACCTTCCCGAAGACATCGACATCGTGGTGCGACGCAGCACCGACAACGGGCGCACATGGAGCGAGCCGCTGACCCTTGCCGAAGGCACGGGAAGGAAGCATGGCTTTGGCGACGCAGCATTGGTGGAGTGCCAAAATGGCGACGTGGTGTGTGTGTTTGTGGGCGGCAACGGGCTGTTCCAATCCAGTCAGGCCGACCCGATACGCAGCTATGTGTGCCGCAGCAGCGACAAGGGAAGGACCTGGAGCGAACCCGAAGACATCACCTTCGGGCTGTGGGGCGACCAAGCCACGAGACCCGCCTGCCGCAGCTACCGGGCCTCGTTTTTCGGGTCGGGCAATGGCCTGCGGCTGACGCGTGGCGAACATGCGGGACGCATCATGTTTGCCGCCGCCATGTGCCGCAAGACAAACAACACCTTGGACAACTTTGTGGTGTACAGCGACGACAATGGGCTGACATGGCAAGTGTCGCAGCGTGCCTACGAGGGCGGCGACGAGGCGAAGCTGATAGAGCTGGTGGACGGCAGGGTGCTAATCAGCGTGCGCCAGTCTGGGGCGCGTGGCTACAACTATTCCACCAATGGCGGCCTGTCTTGGGGCACGCAGGGCCGATGGGAGTCATTAAAGGCCAACGCCTGCAACGGCGACATGCTGCGACTGGCGGCAACCGACCGTGGCGACAGCTGCAACATACTGTTGCACAGCCTGCCCAACTCAATGGAACGTAGGAACGTGAGCATCTTTGTCAGCTACGACGAAGGGCAGACATGGCAAGACCCCGTGCTGCTGTTCGACGGGCCGTCGGTCTATTCCTCCCTCACTCTTCTGAAGAATGGCAGCATAGGCGTGCTGCTAGAGGAAAACCCCAATGGAGCCTGCGAGCTATGGTATCAGAACTGGCCGAAGGAGATGATAGTGAAAGCCGAAAGGTGAGTACTGCCTCCCTCCTTTATCCGCTCGTTGTCCGCACCATTTCCACTTCATCCCCGCTCCCAGGAGCGGAGACCGACCCTCGAACATGGTGAAAACGAAAGACAAAAAGTAAAAGTTGGTAGCAACGACAAGTTTTAGTCCTTACTTTCGTACAAAGTTTACTTCAAAAGTTCGATGCAGCCGTTGTGCTGGGTGGCGTGGTGGATGCCGCGACCTACGAAGCGGTAGAAGTAGGTGCCGGCAGGCGAACGGGTGTCGGCAGGATTCCAGAATTGCTCTTCGAGGTGGATGTTCTCGCCACGGTAAACGATGCGTCCCGTGCGGTCGACAATGATGAGCGAGTTGTATGGGTAGCACTGGTGTTCGACCAGTCCGCCAATGACAAAGCGGTCGTTGATGCCGTCGCCGTTGGGCGTGACCACGTTGGGAAAGGTGAGCGAGCTGTCGCAGTGGTCGCCCTCCCAAAAGATATAGAGGTTATAGTAGATGATGCTGTCGCACCCCGCCTCATTGGCAAGGATGAAGGGTTGTTGGCTGACGGTGTCGGTGAAGAGGCTGTCGAGGAAGCCCCACGGCAGCTGGCTGGAGACGATGGTGTCGTAGAGGGCGGTGTCGCTGTCGGAGTTGACATGGAGGATGTGGGTGACGATGCTGTCCTGACCATGACTGCCCAATAGAACTTGTGTAATGGCTGTGTCGGCATAGACGGTTGTGCCGGCAAGGGTGTAGGGCAGCTGGTTGGGGCAGATGTAGGTGAGGGTGGTATCGTAGACATTGTCGATGACGGTAAGTTGGTAATAGAGGAGCGTGTCGCAGGCGGGCAGCGTGCCGGGCAAAAAGAGCGTGTCGGCTCCGGATGCGGCGAATGTGGCACCACGGAAGAGCCACGGGAGCTGGTTTTCGACGATGGTGTCGTGCCAAGAGAGCGTATCGTCAGGGAGGAGCTGCAGGATGCAGTGGCGAAGGGTGTCGCAATAGAACGAACGAATGCGCATGGTGTCGGCACCCGGCTGCTGGAATATGAGCGAGCCCCAACGATAAGGCAGTTGGGATTGGCAGACGTTGCGCACAAGAGTGTCGCGCACAACACATTGGCATTGCGGACCTGTGAGCAAAACGCTGTCGGAGGCGATGCAATAGTCGGCCATCTCGATACGGCTGAAGCAATAGGAGCCTGTGGTGTGGTAATAGGGTGTGGGCGTTTCGTAGAAGCGGAATACTGCCCGTCCGCGAGGGGCGGGACGCAT
>CAZTVH010000225.1:0-3861 GCA_964616965.1 uncultured Bacteroidaceae bacterium
TCTTCCTAGCCCTTGCCCTTGTCCTCCATTGCCCACCCCCAAAAGCACTGGTGCCTCCCCACTGGCTTTTACACTTATACTTTAGTTATACTATATTTATACTTTAGTTATACCATTATATATAGAATAACTAAAGTATAACTAAGGTATAAATATAGGATAAGAATAAAAGTCACTTGGACTTTTTGAAAAAAAATGCAGAGGGATGCCTGGGGGTGATTTGGGTTGTTGCGGGCAGAAAATGGGAGGTTGGTGGGTGTGTATACCGTTCTGAAAGTGGTGATTTTCAGTTGCGAGGTAGTATTTTTTTGTCACATGGGATTTTTTTCCTATCTTTGCAACCTCAAGTATTGATACCTATGGATAGAGACACTTATCGCATTCTGGCCATCGACTGCGGCGCGACCAACGGCAGGGCGATGCTAGGCACATTCACCTATGAGGAGTTTCAGATGGAGGAGGTGTACCGCTTCCCCAACCAAATAATGGAGCTGGGCGAAGCGTACTATTGGAACGTCTACTCCATCTACGAGCATATTTTGCGCTGCCTGACCGAGCTGGCGCGACAGGGGATAGAGCTGGACTCTATCGGCATCGACACGTGGGGCGTGGACTTCGGGCTGCTCGCCAGCGACGGCACGCTGCTGTCGCTGCCTCGCGCCTACCGAGACCCCTACACGGTGGCCGTACCCGAAGAGGTGTTTGAGAGGGAGCCTCGCGAAATGATGTATTTCTTGACGGGCATACAGACGATGAATTTCAACAGCATCTTTCAGCTATATGCCCAAAAGGAGAGCGGGATTTCCGCCCTCAGTCATGCCAGATGGTTGGTGTTTATGCCCGATTTGCTGTCGTATTTCCTCACTGGCAGGGCTGTATGTGAATACACGATAGCCTCGACATCGGGAATGGTAAACGCTTATACACGCCAATTCGACAAGCAACTGATGGAGCGGCTAGGACTGCCTACCGACCTGCTGCTGCCCATAGTGCAGCCGGGGACAGTGGTGGGTGCATTGCTGCCCACGATAGCGAAGAAGACAGGCATCGGCACAGTGCCCGTGGTGGCGGTGGCAGGACACGACACCGCGTCGGCGGTGGCGGCAGTGATGGGCGCGGGCAGCCACGATGCCTATCTGAGCTCCGGCACTTGGAGCCTGATGGGCATTGTGACCAATGAGCCCATCGTGACCCCACGGGCGGCAGAACTGAACTTCACCAACGAGGGCGGCACGGAAGGGACGATACGTTTTTTGAAAAACATCACGGGCATGTGGCTGCTGGAGCAATGCCGCAAGGCGTGGAACATTGCGGGACGCGACTACAGCTACAACGAGATGATGGGCATGGCGGAATGGGCAAAGGAGTATACCGGGCGCATCAATCCCGACGACCCGCGTTTTGCCAACCCCGCCAACATGGACGAGGAGATACGCCAAGCCCTCGCCGAAGGAGGCTACACTGGACCGAAAAATGACGCAGAGATGTTAAGTTGCATCTTTCACAGTCTTGCCGACCGCTACGGAGAGGTGATGGGGATGCTACGCGAGCTGGCACCCTTTGAGATAGAGCGGCTACACATCATCGGCGGCGGGGCAGCCAACAGCCTGCTCAACCGCTGGACCGAAGAGGCTGTGGGCATCCCCGTAGTGGCAGGCCCCACCGAGGCGACAGCAATAGGAAACCTAAAAATTCAACACAAGCTAGTAAAATCCAAATTGTATCACTAGTCAAACTAGTAGTACTAGCAATACTAGAAACCCAAGAAAAATAATAACATGAAAGACCACCAAATCACCCAAGCCTACGCCCTTGCCAAAGAGCGCTATGCCGCCCTCGACATCGACACCGACAAGGCTATTGAAACATTAGAGCAGACCCCCATCTCGCTGCATTGCTGGCAGACCGACGACGTGATGGGCTTTGAGAGCGACGCCGGCCTGTCGGGCGGTATACAGACCACGGGCAACTACCCCGGCAGGGCACGCACCATCGACGAGGTGCGACAGGACATAGAGTTTGTGGCAAGCCTGCTGGCAGGCAAGCAGCGGGTGAACCTGCACGAGATATACGGCGACTTCGGCGGACGCTTCGTGGACCGCGACCAAGTGGACGTGAAGCATTTCCAGAGTTGGATAGAGTGGGCAAAGCAGGTGGGGATGTGCTTGGACTTCAACTCCACCTCGTTTGGGCACCCCAAGAGTGGCGACCTGTCGTTGGCCAACCCCGACCCTGCCATACGCGCCTTTTGGATTGAGCACACCAAACGCTGTCGCCACATCGCCGACGCGATGGGACGGGCACAAGGCGACCCCTGCATGATGAATATCTGGGTACACGACGGACTGAAAGACCTGACGGTGGAACGCCGCCGCTACCGCGAACTGCTGACAGAGTCGCTGGACGAGATACTGGCAGAGGAGCTTCCGGGGATGAAGAACTGCGTGGAGGCGAAACTATTCGGCATAGGGTTGGAGAGTTACACGGTGGGCTCGCACGACTTCTATGCCGGCTATTGCGCTACGCGGAAGGTCATCTACACGTTAGACACGGGACATTACGAGCCGACGGAGAATGTGGCGGACATGGTGTCGTCGCTGCTACTGTACGTACCTGAGTTGATGCTGCATGTGAGTCGACCTGTGCGGTGGGACTCAGACCATGTGACGCTGATGAACGACCAAACGCTTGACCTATTCAAAGAGATAGTGCGTGCCGAGGCACTGAATCGCGCCCATATCGGACTGGACTATTTCGACGCTTCAATCAACCGCATCGGAGCCTACCTTATCGGCACTCGCGCCACACAAAAATGCTTGCTGCAAGCCCTACTGGAGCCGCTGGCAACCCTGCGCAAATACGAGGATAACGGACAGGGCTTCGAACGGCTGGCACTGATGGAGGAGATGAAGTCGCTACCCTTCGGCGCGGTGTACGACTACTTCAATTGGAAGAACGGCGTGCCTGTGGGTGAGGAGTTTATAGGCAGGGTGCAAGAGTACGAAAAAGATGTCACTTCAAATCGCTAACTTATGATGATACTTATCGGTCTTTTGGTAATAGCGATAGGGGCGTTCTGCCAGTCGAGCAGCTATGTGCCTATCAACAAGATTAAGGGCTGGAGCTGGGAGAGCTACTGGCTGGTGCAGGGGGTGTTCGCGTGGCTGCTGTTCCCGCTGGTGGGGGCATTGATTGCGGTGCCGACGGGCGAGTCACTATGGGGGCTGTTTACCTCCGACCCTAAAGCTTCGCTGCTAACGATGCTGTTCGGCGTGCTGTGGGGTGTGGGCGGACTGACTTTCGGGTTGAGCATGCGCTACCTAGGTGTGGCTCTAGGTCAAAGCTTGGCACTGGGCACCTGCGCGGGGCTGGGTGCAATATTGGGTCCCGTATTCACAGGACATGCGTCAGACCTGACATCGGCGGTGATTATCGGCGTGGTGGTGACACTTATCGGCATTGCCATCATCGGTGTGGCTGGAGCCATGAAGAGCAAGGCACTGCCCGAAGATGAGAAGAAGAAATCGGTGAAGGATTTCAACTTCGGCAAGGGCATCACCGTGGCACTGCTAGCAGGCTTTATGAGCGCCTGCTTCAACATCGGGTTGAGCTTTGGCGAGCCGCTGAGATGGGCTGCTACACCCGACATCTTCGCGAGCCTGCCCGCCACATTGTTGGTCACACTTGGAGGATTTATCACCAATGCCGCTTACTGCCTATATCAAAACGGCAAGAACCACACCTTTGGCGACTACCGACAGGGGCGGCTGTGGGGCAACAATATCTTGTTCTGCTGTCTGGCGGGACTGCTGTGGTACAGCCAGTTCTTCGGGCTGAGCCTCGGCAAGGGCTTCCTGACCG
>CAZTVH010000226.1:0-3852 GCA_964616965.1 uncultured Bacteroidaceae bacterium
GTAAGAGCTAAGAACTAAGAAAATGACTCCGAATTCTTGGAGTCATTTTTTCTTATAACAAACACTCTAGTTCGACTTAGGGCTGACTTGATTTAATGCAGATGTTCCGCTGCAACCCCGGTTTACTGTCTACCCAGTGCCATGTTAGACGACCAAATAAAAAGGCGTGGCACCGTATACCAATTCTTCTGTTAGAGGTCGTAGGATTACCTTGGAATAAAGACTTGGAGAACAGCCCACGCTAAACGCGCAAGACCGTTACACCTTCCTGCATTCCGATAGAAATTTCCTACGTTTCTAACAGCAGTTGAGCATAACGCCTCGTGGTTTTCGCCAAAAAACCGATTGCAAAAATACAACTTTTTTCGAACATAGATATTTTTTTTCTCCATATCGTGAAAAAGTTGTACCTTTGCATTACAATTATTATGCATTAGATATTAATATTCACGATGATAAAGATACATGGTGCGCGAGTAAACAATCTGAAGAACATCTCTGTCGACATTCCGCAGGGCAAGCTGGTGGTCATTACGGGTCTTAGCGGCTCTGGCAAGTCGAGTCTGGCGTTCGACACGCTCTATGCCGAAGGACAACGCCGCTATGTGGAGAGCCTGTCGAGTTATGCCCGGCAGTTCCTCGGACGGATGGCCAAGCCCGAAGTGGACCTGATAGAGAATATAGCACCAGCCGTAGCCATCGAACAGAAAGTCAACACCAGCAATCCCCGCTCCACGGTGGGCACCTCCACCGAGCTGTATGAGTACCTAAAGCTGATGTACGCCCGCATTGGGCGCACTTTCTCACCCGTTTCAGGGGTGGAAGTGAAACGCCATTCGGTGAGCGACGTGGTCGACCACATCTATTCCTTCCCTGCCGACACGCGTGTGCTGATATTTGCCCCGCTCACCTATAGTGCAGAGCATCCCCTCCGACAGCAGTTGGAAATGTTGCATCAGGAAGGGTTTATGCGTATCTCGGTCAAGGGTACCATAGTCCGCATCGAGGACTATCTGGCCGCACCCACTGAGGAAGGGGAGACCCTGCTGGTGGTCGACCGCATACAGGTGAAGCCTGACGATGACGACCAGTCGGCCCGTGTGGCAGAGTCGGTGCAGACCGCCTTTTTCGAAGGGCGAGGCTCCTGCTCTATACATGCCGAGACCGCCGACGGAACGCAGTGTGCCACATTCTCCAACCGTTTCGAGGCCGATGGCATCACTTTTGAAAAGCCCAATCCCAATTTCTTCAGTTTCAACAACCCCTATGGGGCCTGCCCCACCTGTCAGGGCTACGGCAGTGTCATTGGCATCGACGAGGACATGGTGGTGCCCAACAAGTCGCTGTCGGTTTTCGAAGATGCGGTGGTCTGCTGGCGAGGGGATAAAATGTCGGAATGGAAGACCCATTTCATCCGCCTTTCGCCCAAGTTCGACTTTCCCATCCACAAACCCTATAGCGAACTGACCGACCGCGAGCGCGACCTCCTTTGGCACGGGAGCGGGCAGTGGGAAGGCATCGACGGGTTCTTCAACTGGGTAGAACAGCAGGCCTACAAGATTCAGTATCGGGTGATGATGTCGCGCTATCGTGGCAAGACCGTTTGTCCCGATTGCCGCGGCAGCCGCCTTCGCAAAGATGCCTCATACGTCAAGGTCTGTGGGCGTTCCATTACCGAGCTGCTCGCCATGCCAGTGTCCGATTTCGCCGTGTGGCTGAAGGAGGTGCAGGCCGACGGCAAGACCGACGGTACCACCCTTACCGAGCATGAGCGGCAGGTGGTGCGGCGGTTGCTTATCGAGCTCGAACATCGTGTCAAATACCTTCTCGACGTGGGACTAGGCTACCTCTCCCTCAATCGTCTCAGCAACACCCTCAGTGGCGGCGAGTCGCAGCGTATCAACCTCGCCACCTCCTTGGGCAGCTCGCTGGTGGGCAGCATGTATATCCTCGACGAGCCGTCCATTGGCCTCCATTCGCGCGACACCGACCGCCTTATCAATGTCTTGAAACAGCTACGCGACTTGGGCAACACCGTCATTGTGGTGGAACACGACGAAGACATCATGCGTGCAGCCGACTATATCATCGACATCGGCCCTGGGGCTGGTCGTCTGGGTGGCGAAGTGGTCTTTGCGGGCACCCCCGACCAACTCTTCAAGAAAGCCCCCAAGCAGTCCCTCACAGCTCAGTATCTGAGAGGCAGCATGTCCATTCCCGTGCCCAAGTCACGTCGCCCGTGGCGCGACCGCATCACGGTGCGGGGTGCCTTCTGCAACAATTTGAAACATGTCGACGTTGAATTCCCCCTCGGTGTGCTGACCGTGGTGACGGGTGTAAGCGGTTCGGGCAAGACCTCGCTAGTCAAGCAGGTGCTCTACGACGTGTTGCAGAAGCGTTTCGAGGGTGCCACCGACTATGTGGGCAAATGTGCCGGTGTCGTGGGGGACGTGGGCCGTATCAGTGGCATCGAGCTGGTCGACCAAAACCCGATAGGCCGTTCCACACGCAGCAATCCCGCCACCTACATGAAGGCCTACGACGAAATACGCCAACTCTATGCCTCCCAGCCATTGGCCAAGGCGCGAGGCTACAAGCCCGGCTACTTCTCCTTCAATACCGAAGGCGGTCGTTGCGAGGTGTGCGAGGGCGAGGGCTACGTCACCGTGGGTATGCAGTTTATGGCCGACGTGCACCTGGTCTGCGAGGAGTGTCATGGCACCCGCTTCAAGGAAGAGACACTCGAAGTGCTGTACAATGGCAAGAATGTCTCCGAAGTACTCGACATGACTGTCGACCAAGCCATAGAGTTCTTCGAAGGGCAGACCGCCATTCTCGACCGTCTCCAGCCGTTGCAGGATGTGGGTTTGGGCTACCTCAAGCTGGGGCAGTCGTCCAGCTCACTCAGTGGCGGCGAGGCACAGCGTGTCAAACTGGCCTCCTACCTTATCAAAGGCTCCACCGACCGACCCAAGCTCTTCATCTTCGACGAACCCTCTACTGGCCTCCATTTCCACGACATACAGAAGCTTATCCAGTCGTTCTCCAGCCTTATATCCCGTGGGCATACCATCATCGTCATCGAACATCATCACGACATCATCAAGGTCGCCGACTGGGTGATTGACATGGGCCCCGAAGGCGGGCGCGACGGGGGCAACCTCGTCTTTGCCGGCACCCCCGAACAACTGGCGCAGCACCCCACCTCCTACACTGCCAAGTTCCTTCGTGATAAGCTAATAAGTAAAGACTAATACAGCTGCCGCTTTGTGAATTGATAATTAAAAATTGGAAATTAGTCGCCCCACCACATAGCAACCAATCAACATAACATAGCATCATGGACAACAACACCCTTATCAAAAAACTACGCCGTTCCGCCAACGTTGGGCTCTACGGCTCCATTGCCGTCATACTCCTCGCCGTTATATTTCATTTTATGCCCTACCACATCTCTTACCAGTCGCCACAGGTGGCTCGTTGGATGCTCATTGCGGGCACCGTTCTGGCTGTGCTGGCAATTGTAATGATATTGCTCACCGTTCGAAAGACCACTCCGTCTCTTCGTCAGCTTCCCGATCTCGACGACAAGATTAAGGGCTATCACTCCTATGTCACCAATCTCTACACCAGCACACTGGCCATCGTCATCATCGAGTGCATCCTCATTACCCTCATGTCCGACACTGCGTTGCTCACGGTCACCATCTTCATGGTGCTGCTCCTGTTCATCTCGTATCCCAACATGTATAAGATGAAGCATGACCTCGGCCTCACCGACGAGCAGATGGGCTCACTCTTCGGCGATGCCTACATTGCCGACACGCAGGCCGCATATGACCAACCCAAGCC
>CAZTVH010000227.1:0-3814 GCA_964616965.1 uncultured Bacteroidaceae bacterium
AGACCATTCCCGCCATTGCCTTCGGTTTCCCGGTGCTGCTACTCATGGGCTTCGGTCCGCAGAGCATGACCAGCTGCCTTATCACGCTGGGCATCCTGGCCGCGGCATTTATTGCCTTTGCCCTGTTCATATTCCGCAAAAAGATATTTAAAAAAGCTTAACCCCATATCGTTATGAAGAAGTTATTTTACCTTTTAGTTTTTACTTTTTACCTTTTAGTTTCCTTAACCCTTTCTGCCCAGGACAGTGCCAATGTGCGTAAGGGTTGGACCTTCGGCGTGCTGCCGAGCTTCGCATATGATGCCGACCTCGGGCTGCAGTTGGGGCTTTTGTCCAATGTCTATTACTTTGGCGACGGTGCTGTTTATCCCGACTACTACCATTCCTTCTATGTCGAGGCTGCCACCACCTCTAAGCACTACGGCCTATACCGTTTTGCCTACGACTCCAAGTATCTTATTCCTGGACATCGTCTCAGTATCGACCTCACCTACCTGCCCGACAAGATGTGCGACTTCTACGGCTTCAACGGCTACGAGTCGTCCTATGTCCCCGAATATGCCGACCCTACTAGCGACCAATATATAACTCGCGCCTACTACAAGTACCAGCGCGACATGTTCCGTTTCAGTGCCGACCTGCAAGGCACTATCAGCAAGCCGTGGTTTTGGAATGTAGGAATAGGATTGTTGCACTATGATGTGGGCAGTGTGGATGTGGCTGCTCTAAATAAATATGCCAAGAATGACGAAGACAAACTGCCCGAAAATGTTGCTACATTATATGACAAGTATGTATCATTAAACTATATCACAGAGGAAGCCAATGGCGGTCTCCATCCTTATCTGCATGGTGGCATTACATTTGATACTCGTGACCGTCAGCAGAACCCCCGCCGGGGCATCCATGCCGACGCATATGTTACCTATTACCGCAATATTATTAATAATTATGTGGGTCCAATAAATCATCCCCTCAGTGGATGTGTCGTGTACGGTAATACTCAGCGGAATGGCCTTAAATTCAATGCCTCTTGGCGGCACTATGTGCCCATTGTCCCCAACCGATTAACTTTTGCCTACCGTCTCGGCACCCAGCTCAATTTGGCAGGCGGTAACCCCTTCTATCTCGACTCCTATCTCAACCAACTCTACATGCAGCGCGTCATCTATGAGGGACTAGGTGGTGCCAACTCTCTGCGTGGCATCCTGCGCAACCGCATCGTTGCTCCTGGTGTCGCTTTTGCTAATGTTGAGCTCCGCGTGCAGGTGGTGCATTTTAAAATTGGCAAGGAGAACTTCTATATAGGTCTCAATCCCTTCATGGATGCAGGTATGGTGGTGCAACCGTACCCCTGGTGTGTGAAGTATGATATGGCAGATCTAGAATCCATCTTTGATGACAGTCGCCTCTATGATCCCCACCTCTCTGCCGGCTGCGGACTCAAGGTGGCGATGAACGACAACTTCGTCCTCAGCGTCGACTGGGCCACTGCCCTCGACGAGCAGGACAACTCCAAGTTCAGCAACCTCTACATCAAGATGGGATACATGTTTTAAATGCGTTAATGCGTTAATGTGTTAATTCGTAAATCGACTAACACATTAACACGTTCCCACATTAACACATTCGAAAGTGGTTCCCAGTTGGTTTAAGCCGTTTGCTGGCATATATGCCATCAATAGTTTGATTCTATTGCTGGCAGCAGTCGACTATCTGTTATGTGAGGTCGACCTCTTTGGTATTGTTTGGATGTCGTCCACTCTGCTGTTTGCAACGCTGCCGATAGGAGTGATATTCTTTATCTATTCCCTCTTCCGCCTCCGTCACAAGGAGGGGCGTTGCATAGCGATATGGACAGCGGCGATGGTGTTGTTCTTCTTCGTGGTGTTCTGGCTGCTGCCATCGGGCAGTTCGCGTGTTGCTGCCAAAATGGAAAGGCACTGCCTGCGGCATGAAGACGAAATGCTGTCCATTGCCAACTGTCTGTACGCTGTCATGCCCGACAGCACATGCCTTGAATATATCCCTTCGGGAGAGGTTAGCTTGACGTGTATCGACTCGATTTACACCTATTGGGGAAACCCTATCGTCAAGGACTCCTGCACGGTAGATTCCAGTGTCCTCGCCTCGTTACCGTCGGACAGCATAAACAGGGTGCTGAAAACGCTCCACTGCGACAGGCTGATAATCTACAAACCCACAGGTTTGGCGCTGTTCAGATACCTCCCCAGTGGCTTTGGCAGTTTTTGGTTCGATGTGTCGCTCACCCCTTACACCGAGGAGGCTAAAGAGAGACAATTCCATACCTACAACACCATACCCTTCTCCTCTCATGTCTGTTTCCGCTACCATGGCGGCGCCACCGACAGCGACGGCCCCTTCCCCAATAAAGAGAAGTATCTAGAGCTAAGAGGTAAGAACTAAGAATCATAATGGGGCGGTACTCTTCTAAGCTCATAGTTCTTACTTCTTACTTCAACATTCATTTCCCACTTTTCTCGCGGTTGCATTTGCGGCACAGCATCTGGCAGTTGTCCGCCACCGTGCGTCCGCCTTTGCACCACGGCACGATGTGGTCGGCCTCCATCTGCTCAATGTCGAAATACTCTCCGCATATCGGACACACGCCCAGTTGCCGCTCATACACCTCCCGTTTCATATTGTCGTCAAAGGCACGGATGTCCAGATGCCGCTCGTCGTGGTCGAACACATATTGATATATGCCTTTCTTCCGCTGCACATCGCTGTCCGCCATCAGCCGTTTAACCTCCGTTTCCAGTGTGGCGGCGTTGTAGTCGCCTTCGTGGTATAGCCTGTACAGCGTACCCCAGTCAACCCCCTTCATCTCCCTGCGGTAGTTGGGAAACAGCGCTTTCACCCAGTTGATAACGTTGCAGAAATGGTTCCACAGCTGCACTGCGTTGCCGTCGTGCTGATGCTTGCCCATGTAGGTGTCGATGTTGCCCTCCGAAATCCAGCGGATAGCGGTCTCGAGGTATGCCTGTCGGTTCACCTCGCCGCTCACATAGAGTTTACCCATATTGTAAGCCGCACAGCCCTTTTTTGAGAAGTAACGTTTCGCGTCAGCCAGCCACGAACCCGCATACACTGCATTGCGCAACTCTTGTTCTGTCAGCTCTTCGCCTGCGATGTTGATGGTCTTAAACCAGCGCAGTTTCTCGCTGTCCGTACCCGAGCAGAAATAGACTTGTAGGTCATAATCTAGTATCTGCCGTTGCTCGTCGTCCGTCAGGTTGTGGAAATAGCGGAACATAAAGGCGTAGTCACCGTTCACATACTGGCAGATACTCAGCGTGCGTTGCTGTCCGTCGATAATCTCGTAGGTGCCGTCGTCGCGCACCGCCCAGTACATCACGTTCAGAGGAAACCCCTGTGTCAAGGTATCAATCACCGCGTCGCGTTGCTTCTCCTTATACACAAACTCCCGCTGATAGGGTGGTCTTACGTCTAGTTGCCCGCCATAGGCACGCACCCCATCCTCTTGATTATCCACATACCCCTCCACCAAGTCCCGTACCTTAATTTGATGCAATGTAATCTCCATAGTATATGATATTTATTGTTCTGCTGCGATAGGTAATGTCGTTTCTTCTTCTTGATAGAATGAATTTGACCTCTTTCGAATAGCTATTCGTGAATATTTTTGTACTCCATTTAGTATTGGTTTTGCTAAATCTAGTTTAGAGTCACTGCCGTTGTTAAATTCACCAACAATTTCAAATTGATTTGGGTTATATTTCTCCAAGAATGTTATTGGTACACTCATAATACCGAAGTAGTCTATAGGAAT
>CAZTVH010000228.1:0-3721 GCA_964616965.1 uncultured Bacteroidaceae bacterium
ACAAAATGAAAATTGAAATTTTCATTCGACATGGACACCATCATGCCTTTGAGCACCGCCACATTCTCTATCAACGACACTACCATCGAGGCCACTATGTCCGACCACACGCAAAGCACATACACGCTGCAAGGACAATTGATATCGAACTCATTAATCAGAGACGTGACCCAGCTAAAGTATAACACACAAGAGTTGGTATATCCAACCAACCCAAGCGACGATGAGTATTACGACGTTGAGCCCTACACCCGCATGGCTGTTGCCACATGTCTACGCTACGAGGCCGAGTGCGACTGGTATGGACTGATGAGCCCTGATGGTAAAATGCTCACTCCACCTTCGTATGTCAGCATCGAAGCCGTCGGCAAGGACCTCTACCTCTGCAAAACCAACTACGGCTTCGGAGTGCTACTGAACAGCAAAGGCATTCGCGTCCAATAGAGGCTCTTTGCCGATTAGATGAATAGTCTGTCGTATCGACTACGGCAGGCTATTCGTTTACCTCAATTGCCGCAATTGACTATCTCGGAAGTCAAATCCTTCCATTGATAGAAAAACACTAAAGTATCGTCGTGCGGCGGTAGGCGCAGAATGGTATCTACCGCTGTGTCCAGATAATAGTAGCCCTTCACATGATATTAACGGATACCCCCGTCATCAATATCAGAGAAACTGTATATGTAATCAGCACCATCGCCCCAAGTAGATGCTACCTCTATTAATGGGTACCCATCATATTTTACATATTGCGTCAGCGGGTCTTCTTCATCGCCATAAACCACAAAAACCTGTGGGTCAGACGACGTAGTATCGTAATAAAACCGATAATAATGTTCGTCTCCCTCAGCCAGAGTGGCACAGTGAACTGTGCCATCCTTTGGCGAGAGTCGCAATACTTGAAATGGTCCCACCGTTTGAGCATAGGGGCCATATCCCACATAGAAATCAATTGGCAAACTGTACCGCTTCACCTCGCTAGGCCTTATCATCCCAAGCGACAAGGCAATGGCCGCAACAAGCGACACCACTCCCCTCTTCTTTTGGGAAAAACGGATAATCATATCAGAAGAATGGCATTATACTACTCCACCACTATCTCGTCGCAAAAGAGGTAGCTGTCGCCGCCTTTGCCGGGGTGCCATGAGGGCAGTTTGCCGGGGTTTTTGACCACCACGCGGAGGTAGCGGGTCTTGGTTTTCAAATCACGTATGGCATGGGTATGCACCACTGCACCGTACTCATGGAAGTCGGGGGTGAGATGCTCTGTATGTATCTTTTTCCATTCGATTCCGTCTGACGAGGTGTAGACTTCTATCGTCTCAGGGGCCAGAATCCAGGCGTTGGTGTTCTGAAGGAAACGCATCGTGATGGAATTCACCTGCGTGGCAGAGCCGAAGTCAAACTCCGCGTCGATGTCGTTGCCCCAGTAGCCCTGCCAGTGGCCGTCGTCGTAGGCCTCGTCGCTCCCCAGTATGCCGTCCGTCAATGCCTTGTTGCCACCGCCACTGTACACGTTGCGGTAGTCGCTGTAGGCGGTGTTAAGTTTCTTCAGCTTGCCAATGCCTTTGTGGAAAAGCAGGTACTGTTCGCTGTACACCGGATCGTCCCACTTGTTGTAGCTCACCGCACGCACAGTGAAGCTGCGCCCGATGGTGAAGGGGCGTTTGTATAGGTTGGCACCCTTGGTGGGCTTGCGTCCGTCTACGGTGAAGTAGATGGGTCTGTCTTCGAAGAGGGTCTTTAGGGTCACATACATCTTGCCGTCGCGATAGTCGTTTGAGATAAATACTTTCTGACGGGCCTGCTGTACTTCGTTGCCCAGTCGGTCGTAGCGGTTGCATATCGTGTCGCGGCTGTAGTCGGTACACTCCTCGTCCCATAGGCGCAGATATTCGCGTTTCAGGCTGTGCAGGTGGTAGAAATACTCACGGCTCGCCGCCTGTATCTCATTCTTCCGTGTCACATAGTCGCCTTTGCCGTTCAGTGCGTCATAAATCATTACCCGTAGGCGGCTTTTTTCAGCCACGCATAGTATGCGGTGGCAGGCGTAGGCGAAATGAGGCACCATAGCACTATCGATGCTAGCCAGCACACGCCCCACGATACTCTCCACGCTGTCGCAACGGCGCAGCACCGACTCGTCCACATCCGACGGGTTGAACTCCAATAGCGGTTGCATCAGCGCACGGGTGTTGAACCAGTCGCCCACCCATTTGTTGCCGTTCAGGTCGCCCACGGCATATATCATTTGCGTGACGGAGCTTTCAGTCGGCGAGTCGTCCGAAAGGTTCAGTCTTTGGTACTCGATGTTGCAAAGGCGGTCGTAGTTTTTGTTGAATGCCTCCTCTCTTCGTGCCATCTCCTCGCGAGCCTTTTTAGGGTCGGTGCTAGTGATGGGGTGCCATGCCATTTCAGCCGCCCACGCCATCGCGTGCCAACAGTCGCCGAAGAGGCTCTCACCGCTGTCGTCCCAAGCCGTGTTCATCAGTCCGCGCGCTCCTGCCAGATAGCCGTCGCGTGCCAGATAGGCTATGTTCTGCATATAGTTCCTCACCTGCGGCGTGCTGCTCCAATGGCTCACGCCGGGGGCTACCCAAAACGCGTTGCCCTGATCACGGTGTATGCGGGCAAAGGGGGCTATCATGTCAGCGTAGCTCTCTGCCGCACCATAGGTCCATACGATATATTGCATGTCGCGTGGCAGCTGTCTCAGCATTTCGGGGTTCTTGCCCACGATGTCGCCCCACATCAGCACTTCCATCTTCCCCTTGCCATCGTGTGCATCTTTGTATGCTTGCTGGATAAGGTCGTAGACACGGTTGATGTGCTGGCAGTAGACCTCGTCGGCACCCCGCTCGCTCACATACTGGTGTGCCCTACCGCTGCCCAACCCCTCGGTTTCGTCGCAGTTGATGTTGAAGAAATGGCTGCTGTAGTATGCCGCAACAGCGTTCTCTATCTGGTCTTTCAAGAAGGCGTATGTCTCCTCCTTGGCGGGGTTGACATTTGTCGGGCTGTCCATCAGGCTTTGGTAATAGGGTATGCGCAGAGTCTTCTCGAAATGGGCAAAGCACTGCAGGTTCGCCATCATATAGGGGTCGTTGGCATACTCAAAGTCGCCGATGCCGCTGTTGCCCGAAATGTCGGGATACATCTCGTTGTAGAGCGTATGTTCCGTGTAGTAGTTGCCGAAGTTCATCTTATATTGTTCTGCAAACATGCGTGTCTGTCGGCGAAAATGCTTGTTGGGTATCGGACCGCGGCTGATATCGTCCAGCCAGCCCCGATACTCGTAGGCGGGCCAGTCCGTGATGGTCATGCAAGGCACTTCGTTGTGGTAGATTTTTTTCAACTGGTCAAGGGTGCGGAGGGCATAGTCCCACCCCTCGTTGCTGGTGCATACCACTCGCACTCCTGTGGGTGTAATCTCCAGCCGATATGCCTGCCGTTGGTTCTGTGCGTCTTCTATTTCGGTGACAAAGCTGCGTATCGGGCTGCTCTTGCCTAGGGTCACCGTGCCTTTGCCCATCACCACCTGTTGAGGCGTGGGGATGACACCAATGTTGGTAATCTGTTTCTGTGCTGAGGCAGAAAAGCCAAGCAACAACGCGAAAATGATAATCGTTTTCTTCATATCTTTAATTGAAATGTTGATACGTTGATAGGTATTGTCTATTCCTCATTCACGGTTCCCCGACTCACCAAATTGCAAAAATAC
>CAZTVH010000229.1:0-3720 GCA_964616965.1 uncultured Bacteroidaceae bacterium
GGTAATGTGCGTAACCTATACGGGTCACCAGCCGCCAATCGCCCGTGCTATATTCAATGTCGCCCTGCACCTGGTGGCGGTAGGTCTGTTCTAAAAGGTAGTGTCCGTCCACCTGCGTTGAAGGGGTAATATTCCGGCCTTTCTCCTTGTAACGGTAGCGCACATTCACCGACAGCCCTTTGACTAGTTTCACAGCCCTAGAAAGCGTCACACGATATTCCTGCCCGTGGCTGGGAGCGTAGACAAGGTATTTCATGTGTGGGAAATAGAAGAAGTCGGCGATACCCGTAGCCGTTATTCCCAGCGGCAGCCGCCCTTGATAATGACAACCAATACCCATCTCGTTCTGCGGTGTGCTGCTCTGCCCTAGGGCGATGGCATGCAGATTGTGATAAGTAGGGGAGTAGTATCGCATCAGCAGACTGGCACGATGGTTGTTGTTAAAGATAAACTCTCCACCGATGACTGCCGCAGGGCTGACATTGGCCACCGTGCTGTCGAAGGCATGATTGGCACATATCGCGGCCTCTCCAAATAACAGCAACCGCCGATAACGATAGGCAGCATCAAAGCCTATGTTGAAATTGTGGTTCCCACGAAAGGCGTTGTCGTTGTAGACGTATGTGGCAGGCACGATGACCTTCTCCAATAGTGTTGCCGCCCCCGTCAGCCCTATCTGCAGGTTGCTGTTGCGGTATTCCAAATGGCCTCCAATAAGGTGTTCATCCAGTTGGTTTCGCTTCTTTATCTCAGTCTCCGTGCGGTGGTAGCCCGAATTGTAAAGGCTCTGCACCGTGTCCTCCTTTTCCTTCCGTGGCAGGGTCGCGTCGCGGTCCACATAGGAATATGCCAGTGACAGGCTCCAATGCTGCGATAGGGCTATTGTGGTCGCTGTTCCGCGCAGGTAGCCGTACTCCGTGAATGCACCGCTGGGACGTATGCCCTGAGTGTTGCGGTAGATGCTCGTCTCCCATGCCGCCCTAGGTCCGAACCCCGACCACAGCGTCAGCCCCTGCCCGAATTGGGCGTGGTATTGCCCAATCACCACCCTTTTCAAATAAGGATGCTGGCCGCTTCCCGCATACCGCCCGACATCGTTAATCATCAAGCTGTAGCCATAGAAGTCAAACCCCTGTCGTTGACTTCCGGCAAAGAATGCTTCGCCCGGGTCTTTGTCGCCCGACAGCTGCAGCTGTACCCGGTCTTTGTACTTGAAATAGTATCGCCACATCAGCCGCAGGTCGTCGCCCTCGTAGATGCTGTCGCGGTAGCCTCGTGCTTGCTCCACAGTGCCTCCTATGCCCGTCACCAGGTTGCTGTTCCCATATGTCAATACTTCTTTCAAAGTAAGGCGTTTGGCTGTTTCCATAGGCTCGAACGTCACTAATGGCCGTAGCAATTCCACCGTCATGCTGTCAAACCCGTTGATAGTATACAACTCCTCTGCACTGAGCAACGGACCATATAGCACCACATATGCCTTCAGCCTTTCCCGCTGTAGGTCGTTCACAAAGGGGAAGTCGCGCAGCAGCACCACCGTATCGTTCACATTGGCAGGCTTGTCGCGATAAGTCTCATACAGTTCCATCAACTCCTCCGCCGTCTCGTCCTCGCCCTCTTCCGACAGCAGTTCCAAATAGCTTCGCCATGCATAAGGCATCAGCTCCTGTGCATTGCCAGCTAAAGGTAGCAACATAAGCAGTGCAAATAATGTCAAAATAAGCCTCTTCATGGTATTCTCACTATTATTGGCAAGTGGTCGCTATAACCCCCAAGATACTGCACGCCACTATAGGTGCGAAAAGGCCGTTTGCCCATATATTTCGTGTCGTCAGTCAGCATAAAGTCGGGCGCAAACACCTCTGCCGTCAGTTCTCGGTTGGCAATCATCTGGTCGATACACGACCAAGTGTCCTTATACTTGTAGCTGCCCTCGCCCGCTGTAATCTTGCACATCAGGTTGTAGAATCCCATCGCGTTCTGGCATCCTCCCTCAAAGCCCAACCCTTTGCTGATAGCATCCTCTTCGGGTGCGGCATTGAAGTCGCCCATCGCCAGCACCAGTGCCGTCGGGTGAGCCCGACCGATGCTGTCCATCATACTCAACAGCAGGCGTGCAATCTCCATTCTGTGCCGCTCCGCCACGGCACCATTCCGTTTCGACGGCCAGTGGTTCACAAATATATAGCAACTGTCACCGCCTTCCAGCACGCCGCCCACCAGCCGGATGTCGCGCGTATAGAATCCCTCTGTGCTGTCCGAAACATCTATTCTCCGCGACTCAAACACCTCAAACACCTCTTTTCGATACAGCAGCGCGCAGTCAATCCCCCGCCTGTCGGGCGACTCATAGTGCACAAACTCATACCCCTGCTTCCGCAATGGTGTGGACCTGCACAAATCCCGCAGCACACGGTCATTCTCCACCTCCGCCAGCCCTACCACCACGGGCCATTGCATGGCGGCAACCATCTTGTATATCTTGTTGCGCTTGTCGGCATAGCGTTTGGCTGTCCAATGGTTCTTGCCCGTAGGCGTAAATTCCATGTCCTCCTTCAGCGTGTCGTGCTGTGTGTCAAAGTAGTTCTCCACATTCCAGAATGCCATCGTCCACCGCCCTTCATCCTGTGCACAAACATCGGTTGTGCACAAGAACAGTCCAAGAATGGTGGCTATGAGCAATCGTTTCATTTCTGCATATAGTTGCGTATCTGTTCGGCCATCTCCATAGCTTCTTTTGGGTCATTTCCCATAAGGGCATAAATGAATTCGTGTTCGGGAAGGTTGGTGCGCACTATCACCTGATAGTTTCCTCTACCCCATGGAATATTGTCGGCATTGTTCCATGTGACGTTCACGATGCTGTCGTATGGCACACGGACTCCCGCCATCACCAGAAACCCGTCATAGATGAGCAAAGGCACTTCGGCAGTCCACAGCGACTCCACAGGCTCGCCATATTGTGTTGTTATCTTCTGCCAGTAATCCTCCCGTCGCTCATCCAAGGACTGCTGCACCTGCGGTTCGATACGATGCTTATTCCATATCATCAGTATGAAGGGTAGGAGGGTAAGCAGTATTATCCCTATCGCTTCAAATGATGTCATCATGGGTTGTTGTTAAGAATACCCCGCACCAAGTTGTTATCCTGATGCGGGGCATTGGTATAGACAATCGGCTACGCCAGATTCATCGATTTCTTGATTTCCTCAATCTTGCCATCCAACGCAGCGTTCACCTTGTCGAAGTCGGCCTTGTTTTCGAGGCATCCCTTCACGCCAAAGTAGAACTTAATCTTAGGCTCTGTGCCGCTGGGGCGCACAGTCACCTTGTTGCCTTTGTCGGTGAAGTATTGCAGCACATTGCTGGTAGGCAGGTCGATGGTCTCTTTCTTGCCGGTCACGGTGTCAATACTCTCGTGCAGCTTGTAGTCCTTGATGCATACCACCTTCTCGCCGTCAATCTCCTTGGGCGGATTCTCGCGGTAGTCTTTCATCATCTGCTGAATCTCCTCGGCACCGCTCTTGCCCTTGCGCACCACACTCAGGCCGCCTTCCTTATAGAAGCCGTACTCAGTGTAGATGTCTGCCAGCACGTCGTAGAACGTCTTGCCCTGTTCCGCAGCCCAGGCGGCTATCTCGGCTATCATCGAGCAGGCAGCCACAGCGTCCTTGTCGCGCACAAAGTCGCCAATCATGTAGCCGTAGCTCTCCTCGCCAC
>CAZTVH010000230.1:0-3710 GCA_964616965.1 uncultured Bacteroidaceae bacterium
AGATTCAGCCTCTCCGAGGCTGTTGAAAAATCAGTCAGATATATCATAAGAGCCATTCTTTTTTCAATTCTCAATTTTCGTTGTTTATTTCACCACCAGTCGGCGACAGGTGCTCTTGCCGCCCGCAGTGAAGCGCACGGTATAGATGCCCGACGGCAGACGGTCGGTGTGGATTGTAAAGAGAATACTGCCAGCCGTCTGTAGCTGGGTGCTGTGGACGATGCGACCGAGGTTGTCGATGATGTCTACATTGTAGCTGCCGCCATTGCCAAGGTCAATGTGTATTTTGGCTTGGTCGGTGGCGGGGTTGGGGTAGAACTGGCCGAAGCCTTCATCCTCGGCCACATCGGCGATGCCCACGATGGGTGTGGTGCTGGTGTCACGATGGGTGCGGTTGGCATCAAAGAGGAAGGTGATGTCGGTGGCGGGACGCGGGTCTGTGGAAAAGTCGTACTGCATGCTGTCCAACTCCTTTAGGTTGCCGTCGTAATAGAAGCTGTAGTAGCCCCCTTGGTGGGCGGTCATGGGTTTGGTGATAGTCTTACCGTTGTTGGAGGTGGCGGTGATGTAGTATTCGAAGGTTATCAGCGTGTCGCGGAGCGAGGTGGCGGTGTCGATGTAGTACTCGGTGCGGTAGTCGTAGTAGTACACATAGCTGTAGTTGGTGTCGTAGGTGAAAAGGCTGTCGAGGGTGACGGTGTCGACGGTGACGATGGTGTCGATGGTGAGAATGGTGTCGATGTGGTTCAGCGTGCTGTCTATGTAGCTGACTTCGTGGTATGAGGTGTCGACGATGCGCTCGTTGATGGCTGAGGTGGGTAGCAGGGCAGAATATTTGTTGCCGTTGGCATTGAGTGCAAGGGTGTTCCACTCACCGCCGTCTATACGGTAGACACATTCAGCGTGGGCTATACCGCTGCGGTTGGTGATGATGGCACTCACGGGGATGTCGCTGCCACGCATGCCGGCGGCACTGCCCACGATGCTCTTGTGCAGAATGCGGATGGGGTTGTCGGCAGGTATCTGCTTGGTGACGCAGTGGATGGCGCCGCCGCTACCGTCGAATTCGCGCACGTCGACGGGGTAGATGGTGTAGCCGGGGTAGGCGGCCTTCAGTTTCTCGACGTTGTTGCGGTCCCAAGCGGCTGAGGGTTGTCCGTTCGCCACGGTGGAGAAGCAGGGCTGCAGTATCACATCGTTGACAAAGGTGTGGTTGCTGTATGTGCGGGTGTAGTAGCTGTCGTATTCAGTCTGGTTGGCGAAGTTTGTGCCATTGTCCTTGCCGGGGAAGGGGATGGAGGTCTTGTAGTAGGGGCGGTCGAAGATGGAGGTGTAGGAACAGAGAGAGTCGATGTTGCGGGCTCCTGTGCGATAGTCGGTCCAGCTGCTGTAGTTGCTAGGCATGATTGAGAAGACGAAACCGTTCTCCTCGCACATGTCGGCATAGAGGTCTACATGGCCCGTTCCGCCATCGTATTGGTAAGCGGGCAATATGTGCGTTTCGCGCTGGCCAATCAGGCTTTTCAATGCCTGACGGGTCTGCGACTGTGTCAGACGGGTTTTGTTGGTATAGTGTATGCTACTCGTGTTGCGCCCATTCCAGGTGATTTGGCCCATGTTGTCGCCGTTGGCGGCATAGATGGCATCGCTCGTAAACAGGAATCCGGCACCGTCAACGAGGCAGTTGCCACCCTCCCACTCGAAGGTGTTGATGTAGTTGGGCAGCCCCATCTGGCGATAGATAAGCGAGGGTAGCGAATCGTCCAGCGCACGACCGGGGTAGTACTCGAAGTCCATCATCGCCACGCTGTCTTCGTCGCCATAGTAGAAGCAGATAGGACCGCAGTCGCGATACCAGAACGAGTTGCCTGCCCCCACAATGAAGCGGATGTTGTCGTGGCGCAAGTTCATACGGGTGAGTGTGCGCAGCACTTTGGCTGTGTCTGAATCTTTTTCGACACGGACCCATGCTTCGGCGTGGCCTAGCTGTATGCCGTCCATCAGGTAGAAGAACACCTTGCCGAAGGAGCTGGAAGTGTCCATGGTGCTTATGTAAGGGCCGTATGTGTTGAGGGACACCCATCCCCGTGTAGGGTTGTACTTGAAGTATTCTGCAATGCCGGTCACCACAGGGTCGGCAGTAAAGGTGCCGGAACCCAAGTTGGTATCAGGCTTGTAGGAGTAGTAGGGTGTGACTACGATGGCCTGCACCTCCTCCCATTCGCCGGGAAACCACACACGGTCGTCGGGGAGAGCCTTGGCACCTTTGGGTGTTTCGACCGCTTCGCCGAGCGGGATGTTGCTATACTTGGCTTGTTGCGAAATGTCGCGTTTGTGTTTCATCTGTCGCCATTCGCGCATCATCTCCTCATGGGTGGTGGCATTTTGTGCCACCACCGGCAGAGTGGCGACAATCATTAGTAGGACAATAGTGTACTTCTTCATTGTTTCATGCATTTTCATCTTTGCTACCTCTCTTTCCCTACCCCATATCAGCCCTCTAATCTGATATAATAGGGAGCTGATAGGGAATAGGATTGAATGTGTTAACGTGTGAATGTGTGAATGTGTTAGTCCCTTTTGAATGTGTTAACGTGTGAATGTGTTAACGTGTTAGTCCCTTTTGAATGTGTTAACGTGTTAGTCTTTTTTGATTAACGAATTAACACGTTAACGAATTAACGAATTCAGATTTTACTTTTTACTTTAAAAGGAGTTTTCTCATCTCCACAATCAGCCCACGCGTGTTCACTCCACGGGGACACACCAGCGAGCACTTGCCGCACAGCATACACCTGTTCAGGTCGTTCTCGGTGGGTACCTCCTTGCGCAGCCTGTCGTACTGCCTGCGGCTGAAGAGGAAATGGGTCTTGCGGATGTTAAAGTCGGTGAACTGTCCTGCCGAGCAGGTGGCCGTGCAGCCTCCGCAGCCGATGCAGTAGCGGTATGATGGCACCGCCTCCAGCAGCCTGTTCACAGGGGCGTTGTCCACATTGTCCAAGTCTATCGACCTAGGAGTAGATATTCTGAATCCAAAATTAGCCATTGCCGTCTCCCCCCACTTTCTTTTTCAGTTCCATACCACCCGTCACCTCGAAAATCCGGCGCACCTCGTCCAAATCCTCCTGCGGTATGTCGCGCAGCGCGCCAGCCCCCTCGCCGTGGTAGTTGGCCCCAAGCTTGGGCGCGATGTCGGCAATGTGTTCGTGATACCACTGCCATATCGGCCCCTGTTCGGGATGATAGTCCGGGTCCACGCGGTCGGGGTATACGCAGTAGCCAATCTCCAATATGTTTTTTTGCAGCGTCTCCATCAGCAGCACCTGCTGGCGGCCCTTCTCGCTGTGGCGAAACAGGCCCAGCTCCTGCGACACCTTCCGCAACACGCTGATCAGCTCTCCCGGCACATTGCCGCGCGGGCAGCGTGTCTTGCACGACATGCACTGTCCGCAATACCATATCGTGTCGCTCCGCAGCACCCGCTCAATCTCCTCCTCGTCGCCGCGCTGCACCAGGTCGCAGATGCGTCGCGGGTCGTAGTCGTAGAACTCCGCAGCAGGGCATATGGCGGTGCACACACCGCAGTTCATACACGCCTTCAGCGACTCCTCGAAGCGCACATCCTCCTTTAAATGTTCTATTAGATTCATCGTGATTGAATGTGTTAACGTGTGAATGTGTTAATGTGTTAGTCCTTTTTGATTAACGAA
>CAZTVH010000231.1:0-3705 GCA_964616965.1 uncultured Bacteroidaceae bacterium
CACAAACCACAAGCCGCTATCCCTTGTTGCCTTACGCCACCCGCTATAAAAGAAGACTAGGACGCTCTTCCACAGTTAAGAATCACCACATTCTCGTTTTTTTGAGGTGCAACACTCACTTGGTTTATAACTTTGAAATCTTTTTTTTATATATATGGAAAAATGATTGTAACTTTGCACATCATTTTGGCAGCGGAATAATGGCATGGATTTTTGGGACATAATACTGATAATTATCAAATTTGCAGGTGCCGTGGTGGTATTCATCTACGGCATGAAACTGATGAGCGAGGGACTGCAGAAGGTTGCCGGAGGCAAGATGCGCCGCATTATGGGCAAAATGACCAATAGCCCATTACGAGGCATTGTCACGGGCGCAGCCGTCACTGCCACCATTCAGTCGTCCACTGCCACGACAGTCATGGTGGTCAGCTTCGTCAACTCAGGCCTGCTCACCCTCGCAGGCGCCATTGCCGTAATCATGGGGGCCAACATTGGCACCACCGTCACCTCTTGGCTCATACTGCTTGGCATGAGCTGCAGCGTTCCACGGCTCCTCCTTCCGCTCACAATCTTTGCCATCGCCTTCCCCTTCATCCTGGCCAAGAGCGACAAAGTGAAATCCGTCAGCGAATTCATCATCGGCCTCGGCATTCTGATGGCGGGTCTCCAATTCCTTCAGGACACAATCCCCGACATCTGCCAACACGCTGTAGTCCTCGACACCATGCACAGTTGGTCCAGCTCAGGCTTTTGGCCGATACCGCTGTTCATCGTCATCGGTGCCATCCTCACCATGCTCATACAGGCCTCCTCTGCCGTAATGGCCATCACCCTTATCTTGACTGCCAACGGCTGGATAGGGTTCGACATAGCCGTTGCCATCATCATAGGGCAGAACATCGGCACCACCCTCACCGCCAACATTGCCGCACGCGTGGCCAACACAGCCGGCAAAAAAGCCGCACGAGCCCACTTCGTATTCAACATGGTCGGTGCCCTCATCACCCTCATCGCCTTCTACCCCATACTAAACCTCATTTCGTACTTCACCGAACTTGCGGCCGGCCACCCAGCCTCTTTCGACTACCGCCTACTCCCCGTTGCCATCATGCCTCTCGCCACCACCATCTTCCACACCTTCTTCAACATCATCAACACCATTATCCTTGCCTTCTTCATCCCCCAGTTCATCAAAGTGGTCGACTGGATGGTGCGCCCCTCTGCCGAGGACAACGAAGACGAGTTCCGCCTTCGCTTCATCAGCGGCGGCTTTACCGACATTGCCGAACTGAACATCCAAGCCGCACAAAAAGAAATAGAAAGCTTCTCCAAACGTGTGTTGCACATGTTCACCTTCCTCCCCTCACTCCGCACGGCCAAGGATGATGACGAATTCAACAAGATAGTGCAACGCATAGAAAAATACGAGGCTATCACCGACCGCATGGAAATGGAAATAGCCCAATTCCTCACCAAGACTGCCGCCGGCGACCTCTCGCAGGAAGGCTCGCGCCGCGTCTCCTCCATGCTACGCATCGTCGACAACCTCGAAAGCATCGGCGACACCATCTTCCAAATCGCCATGACACGCAAAAACAAACGCGAGACAGCCGTCCACTTCGACCAAGGCCTCAACGACAACCTCAGCCACATGACCGACCTCGTGCAGCAGGCCCTCGACGTGATGGACCACAACCTCAACACCACATACAGCCATATCGACCTCGACGCCGCCTACCAAGCCGAACACGCCATCAACCGCTACCGCGACACGCTACGCTCGCGCCACCTCGATGCACTCAAACTAGGTGTCTACAACTTCGCCGTAGGCAACGCCTACAGCAGCCTCTACGCCCTATATGAGAAACTGGGCGACTACATCATCAACGTCTCAGAAGCCATCGACAACAGCGTCAAGGCCGCCGAAACACTTGGCGACAACGCCCAAAACAAAGAATAAAAACACATCCAACTATGGACACACTCAAATACAACCTGCGCGGAGTCTCCGCCTCAAAAGAAGACGTTCACAACGCTATCAAGAACATCGACAAAGGCCTCTTCCCCAAAGCCTTTTGCAAAATCATTCCCGACATTCTCGGTGGCGATGCCGACTACTGCAACATCATGCACGCCGACGGTGCCGGCACCAAATCCTCCCTCGCCTACCTCTACTGGAAAGAGACTGGCGACCTCAGCGTATGGAAAGGCATCGCCATCGATGCCGTCGTGATGAACCTCGACGACCTTCTTTGCGTCGGCGCAGTCGACAACATACTGCTCTCCTCCACCATCGGACGCAACAAAAACCTCGTCCCCGGCGAAGTCATCAGTGCCGTCATCAACGGCACAGAAGAGTTCCTACAACAAATGCGCGACCTCGGCATAGGCATATACCTGACGGGGGGCGAGACTGCCGACGTGGGCGACCTCGTGCGCACCATCATCGTCGACTCCACCGTCACAGCCCGTATGCGTCGGGCTGACGTGGTCGACAACGCTCACATCCACGCCGGCAACGTCATCGTAGGCCTTGCCTCCTACGGCCAGGCCACCTACGAGACCGCCTACAATGGCGGCATGGGCAGCAACGGGCTCACCTCAGCCCGCCACGACGTATTCTCCAAATACTACGCCGAGCACTACCCCATGAGCTACGACCACAACCTGCCAACCGAAGTGGTCTACTGCGGCAGCCGCCGCCTTACCGACCCAACCGAAGTACCCGGAGTCGACGCTGGCCATATGGTCCTCTCCCCCACCCGCACCTACGCCCCCATCATCCGCCGCATCCTCGACCAATACCGCCCTGCCATCAGCGGCATGATACATTGCAGCGGCGGCGCCCAGACCAAGGTGCTCCACTTTATCGACAACCTACATGTGGTCAAAGACAACCTCTTCCCCATTCCTCCCCTCTTCCGCATGATACACGACGAGAGCGGCACCGACTGGAAGGAGATGTACAAAGTCTTCAACATGGGCCACCGAATGGAGATATACACCGACGAACAAACCGCCCAAGGCATCATCGACATAGCCCGTGGCTTCAACGTCGACGCACAAGTCATCGGCCACGTCGAGGAGCATCACACCGCACAAGTCACCGTCACCACCGAGAACGGCACCTTCGTCTACAACTCTTAACCCTACTTTTGATTATTCATTTGCAACCCTTAATATTAAATTTCAGCCATGTCCACCATCTTTTCCAAAATCGTAGCAGGCGAAATCCCCTGCTACAAAGTAGCCGAAACAGATAATTGTTTCGCTTTCCTCGACATCAACCCCGTTGTCCGTGGCCACGTCCTCTGCATCCCCAAAAAGGAAGTAGACTACATATTCGACCTCGACGACGCACTCTACAACGAGCTATTCGCCTTTGCCCACCGCGTGGCCCGCGCCGTCAAGCAAGTGTGCCCCTGCCGTAAGGTAGGCGTGGCAGTGCTAGGCCTCGAAGTGCCGCACGCCCACGTCCACCTCATCCCCATGCAGAACGAAGGCGACATGAACTTCCACCACCATGTGAAGCTCACCGACGAAGAGTTCAAACAACTGGCCTCCGACATAGCGAAAGCCCTCGAATAGCACACCCCTTAGGCGACACCTGACAGGCTGTCGCCGACAACCACTCCCCACAAACACCCGCAGAATGCGCCTATGCCACTCTGCGGGTGTTTTTAGTGCCTTCGCCTGCTCACC
>CAZTVH010000232.1:0-3697 GCA_964616965.1 uncultured Bacteroidaceae bacterium
ACCACCGTCCTCAATTGTCCGCTCCATCTCCTCTCATTCTCTGTTCCATTTCCGCTCCCAGAAGCGGAGAAGGGGCTCGCAAGAGGCAGAAATTAATGGAAATGAGCTGGGAGCGGCAAGAAACGGTAGGTGTCGGTGTGGGCGTGATAATGTTTGCGTGGGAGGGTACTGCAAGAGCGTCAATTGCCATTGAGCGGTAGGGGGCGTGGGGCTGGTTCCGCTTGTTGGATGTCAGTGGTTGGCGGCTGGTTCGTTTGAGGGTGATAAGTGTATTGAGTGAGAGTGTGAGACGTAGGGTGAGTGCTTGTATGCCATATTTGGCAGTGGGTTTTACCTGTCGCGGCCAGAGTTGAAAAAGAGTGGGCCGCATTATGCGATATGTGGAAATTTTATTGTATTTTTGCAATTCGAAAATAACAGACTATGGCACGACAATCATTTGGAAATACTTGGTGGGGAAAAGAATGGCTCAACTCGCTAACGCATATCGACTATGAAAACCGCATCCCGCGGGGGGCGACATACGCGCGAAAAGGTGCGGTGAGGGAGATTAAGATTGAGGGTGGCAGCATAGAGGCCAAGGTACAGGGTAGCCAGCGCCTCCCGTATCGGGTGGGCATCGATGTGCCTGCTATTGACGCGGAGCATGTCGCCCGGTTGGTGGATGCAGTGGCGGAGCAGCCGCTGCTGGTGTCGAAACTGATGAACCATGAGCTCGACCCTCAGTTGTTGGTCCTAGCTAACGAGGTGGGGATAAAGCTGTTCCCGGAGAGTTGGCGCGACCTGAAGATGCGGTGCTCGTGCCCCGACTGGGCGGTGCCGTGCAAGCATCTGGCAGCGGTGGTGTATGTGATGAGTCGCGAGATTGACAACGACCCGTTCTTGGTGTTTCGGATGCATGGTATCGACCTGATAGGCGAGCTGTCGAAACGGGGGTTGGCATCAGCCGACACGGAGCAGCAGGGGGTGCCGGCCAAGGCTGCGCTGTATGAAGTGCAGGAGGGTGCCGCGCAGGAGGATGGGGTGCAGGAGTTGCGCCCGGTAGACCTCACCCAGCTGTCGGACATTGGGCAGGCACTGGTGGGGATGCTGCCTAAGCGTCCTACATTTTACGGCAAGGGCGATTTCCGTGCCACCTACGGCACAGCCATACATAAGATAGCCCGCGAGGCAAAGCGCATATTGGATGGCAGGCGGATGCCGTGGCAGGCCGAGGAGGCGTTGGGAAGGCACGAGACGGCGCAGATGATACTGGACGACGAGCTGGAGGTGACCAATTTGTCGCTAGACCGGCTGGTGGCGGCAGTGGCGGCTATCGACGACGACGACCTGGCCGACTATGGCGACGATATCGTTGTGGTACGCTATGCGCTCAATGTGTCGTTGCACCTCTTGGCGTGTGGCGCGGTGATTCCTAGGCTGGTGCGTTGCCCGAGAAGGGAGAATGCGGTGGTGTGGCAGCCAGCGTTGGCCCACGAGCCTGTCCGTGCTGTGGTGGAACAGTTGGGGCGCATGATGCCTGCAGGCATGGTGCGGTGGCAACAAAATCACTTGAAGAAGCCTTCGCTGCTGAAAAACCGTGCGACGGTGCTCCTGACGCTCCTGTTGGACAGCCTGGTGCCGTTGCTGAACACAAAACATGAGGCTTACAGCGCCGTGCCTCTCATGTTTTTCAATGGTAAGCGGCAACGCTTTGGCGGGGTGGGCGAGAAGGCGGTGCCCGGCAGCATTGCGGCATGGCTGGCGCATCTCGACGTGGGCAGCCACGAATACTGTCCACAGGTGGTGGTAGGCCTGTCGAGGGACGGGGATTTCAAGATTGACTTGGCGGCGATGGTAGAAGGGGTGCCGGTGCCATTGAGGCAGATACTGGCCGAGGCGACCTACGCGCCCATACGCCTTGGGGTGCTGAAGGATGCTGCCATGCTGTCGCCTTTTCTGCCGATGCTGGACGACTATGTCAGCGGCCAGGCCCAAACGCCGATGCGGTATCCGTCGCTGAGTTTCTCACGGATGATGACAGAGGTGTTTCCCTCGATACGCTTGCTGGGTGTAGGGGTGGCGCTGCCCAAAGAGTTGCAGAATCTCTGTCGGCCGCGTGCCACGGTCACGGTCAAGCAGGCCAAGGACGACGGGGTGGCGCATGTCAGCATTGCCGACATGCTCGACTTCGACTGGCAGGTGGCTGTGGGCGAACGGGTGATGACGGTCGAGGAGTTCCGACAGCTGACCCACCGAGCCCGAGGGCTTGTCCGTTTTAAGGGGCAGTATTTCTATGTGGATGAGGCCGACATACACAGGCTTGAGGAGTCGCTCAACTCCACCCGCTCGCTCACTCCTGGCGAGCGGCTGCAGGCCGCCTTGAGCGAGAGCTACGAGGGGGCACCAGTGGTGATGACTGCCGAGGTGCGGAAGCTGATGCAGCAGCTGCAGAAACAGCGAAAGATGGCTGTGCCCAAGGGCATAAAGGCCACGTTGCGCCCCTACCAGCAGCGGGGCTACGAGTGGATGTACCGCAACGCGCAGTTGGGCTTTGGCAGCATCATAGCCGACGACATGGGTCTGGGTAAGACGCTGCAGGTGATAACGCTGTTGCAGAAGTTCAAGGACGAGGGTGCTTTCGAGGAGGCACGGGCATTGGTGGTGGTGCCTACCACACTGCTCACCAACTGGCAGGCAGAGTTGGCGCGTTTTGCCCCCAATATCACATGCCAACTGTATCATGGGCCGCAACGCACGCTCCAAGGCTTTGATGCCGACCTGCTGCTGACCACCTATGGTGTGGTGCGCAGCGACGTGGCAACGCTCAAGCGGCTCAAGTGGCACACCCTTGTCATCGACGAGGCGCAGAACATCAAGAATGCCACCACGGCACAAAGCAAGGCTGTTCACGCCATCGACTCACAGAACCGCATTGCCATGAGCGGCACGCCGATAGAGAACCGCATGTCGGAGTTTTGGAGTATCATGGACTTTGCCAACCCGCAGATGTTGGGCAACGCCACCAATTTCCGCAAGAAGTATGCCAACCCCATCCAGAAGGAGGGCGACCCGGCAGTGGTGGAGCGTTTTCGTCGTGTGACGGCCCCGTTCCTGCTGCGCAGGCTGAAGACGGACCGCACTATCATTGCCGACCTGCCCGACAAGATTGAGGAGGACACCCTGACCACCCTCACGGAGCGGCAGGCGGCACTGTACCACGAGACGCTGGAGGCTGCCATGAGAGTGATTGAAGATGCCCCGACCGACACGCCGCAGGCCTTGTTCAAGCGGCAGGGACTGGTGCTGCAGATGATACTGTCGCTGAAGCAGATTTGCAACCACCCGGCATTGTTTCTCAAGAATGGAGATGCCGACGCGTCGCATTCGGGCAAGGCAGAGACCCTGCTGACGCTGCTCGACAGCATTGTGCGAAATAGGCAGAAGGTGCTGGTGTTTACCCAGTTTAAGGAGATGGGCGACTTGTTGGTGCAGATGGTTCGCGACCGACTGGGCGAGCATCCGCTGTTTCTGCATGGGGGACTGAGCGTGAAGGAGCGGTCGCGTCTGGTTGACGATTTCCAAACGCGATCGGAATGCCGTATATTCATTCTCTCTATCAAGGCCGCAGGCACAGGGCTAAACCTCACGGCCGCCAACCATTTGATACACTACGACCTGTGGTGGAATCCCGCCGTGGAGGCGCAGGCAACAGACC
>CAZTVH010000233.1:0-3695 GCA_964616965.1 uncultured Bacteroidaceae bacterium
TTTACCATAATATTGAGGACACCGTGCTCTACTATGCTTGCGAAAGCGACCTGCCCATACATTACAACAACACCCTGTTTACCCAAGAGGGGCAAGGCTCATACCACTTCACTGGCAGCCACGGAGAGGACAGTCTGGTCACCTTCATCCTCCACGTCATCCCCGCTAGCGACACCACCATCAGCGACAGCATAGCGGAAGACCAACTGCCCTGGTTCGCCCTCGACACCGTGTTCAACGATACTGTGGCGGATTATATCTATCACCTCTTCAACGAGGCAGGCTGCGACAGCACCATCCACTACAGCCTTTATATCTTCTGGAACGGTGACCACTGCGACACCGCCCTCACCTATCCCAATGTGGTCACACCCAACGGTGACGGCGTGAACGACCGCTTCGTTATCGGCGGACTGATAGAACACAACTGCTTCAAGTATAACGAGCTCACCATCTACGACCGCTACGGTCACTGCGTCTATCACAAGCGCAACATCGCCAACGAGTCCGACTGGTGGAACCCCGCCGCACAACGTGCCCCCTCAGGCACTTATTTCTACTACTTCAAAGCCCACGGCGTGAACATCTGGACCCAGCACCGCGGTGTGATAGAAGTGCTCCGCGACAAATAATCGCAGTATAATACAATATTTCACGTCCTCCTACGTTATAGGCTTATTAAAATAGTAAAGCCATCAAAACCTTGTATCATAAAGCACTTGTATCACTAGTACTACTGCTGACCAGCATTGCATGTGTCGGGCAGGAGACTGTGACTAGCATTGTAATGAATTCCCATAGTCGCGACACTGTATTGATTGCACCTGGACAATGCTACAACATATACGACCCTGGCGGGATGGACGACTATTATAGCAGCGACACTTCGACACTCGTCATACGTTCCGCCACAGGATTGGGATTCAGACTATACGGCAATGCCGAGGTGAGCGACCGGCTGTCGTTCAATAGCGACGGCTCGGAAGGCGATAGCGTGTGGGGATTTGTCGACAACTACTATCCAGAGGGTATAGCATATATCACCCTCACGAGCGACGAGGCTTTAAACGGCTCAGGCTTCGCCTTTCAAATAGAGTTCTACCCCACCCTCCATTCCCTCGACACCCTATGGCAGACCGACACCTCGATGGCTATCGTATGGCAAGACACCACTGCCGCCAACCTCTGGACCATCACTTATGGCACACACATCGACTCGCTCCGCACCATCAGCACCTCGACCAATCAAGCCATCCTCACCGGCCTACAGCGCAACACGCAATGTTACATTCAAATTGAAAGCAACATCAGCGCAGGGGGCTGTGTCATCCCGTCCATCTACGGCATACGAATGCCCCACGACCCCGACTTCCTTATTACACAATACCACAACGTCCGACTCTACACAATAGGCCGCCGCTCGCTCGTCGAGGCCAACGAGGATGAGATTCCTCTTGCCGAATGTGTCCACATATACGACAATGGGGGTCTCAATCCGCCTTTTCCCGACTGCACGACCGACCACGACTACACTTCGACCGATGGCCGCGGCCTCGCCCTAAGAGGTCATTACAACCTCGGTTCCAGCTCGCTCCATATCAATACTGGCAGCGTAGCCACAGACTATGGCGGCATGGGTACTGCCACTGTCGAGTCGGATTCGGGATTTCTTTGTTTCATCATCAATACCACTCCCGACCCAACAGACAACGGCACAGGGTTCGACTTCGAGGTGCTGGCAACTCCTGCCATCTATCAGATTACTGCCAGTGCAGTCACCTGCAGCACCGCCACACTCACCTGGGTAGATACCTCCGATGCCTCACGCTGGTGGATAGCCTACGGCGACGACGAGAGCAGACTCGACACCGTCACCACCACCGCTCGCTCATACAACTTAGTCAATCTCATTGCCGACCGCCAATATGTGTGTTACCTCTGGAGCGACGAAACCCTCCCCGTTTGCAACGCCCCAGTCAAGAAATGCTTCATCACCCCTTGCGATACCACTGTCATCACCATGCCTTACAACCAAGATGTCTCGCGTACACTCGACATCAACAAGTGCTACACCATCCTTGACCCAGGCGGACCCAACTGCTACCACAATCACAGCAACCAGACCATACACATTCATTCCACAATGGGTGTCCCCATCATATTGCGCGGAAACGCCCACATACGAGACTATGACTATCTCACCATCTACGACGAAGGCTCTTGGACGTGGTACTACCAGAACTGGAATGGCGACATCGACAACCTAGAAATCTATTCTAACACAGGCAACCTCTGCATCCAGTTCTACAGCAATGGCGACACCCTCACTGACTCTGGGTTTGAATTCCAAGTGTATTTTCTAACCATCGACAGCATCCGTGCCGCCATGATGCCCGACTCCTCCTACCTCATCCGTTGGCGAGACTATAGTTCCGCCACCCAATGGACCCTTTGGTACGGCACCGACAGCAACCATATGGACTCCCTCTCCACCAACACAACTGATGCACACCTACAAAACCTTACAGGCTGTGCCCAATACCATGTCCGCATCGCCAACAATGCAAGCGAATGCACCGACACTGCCCGCTATCAATTCTGTGTCAGTGCCTACCCCTGCAACCAATTCAACCTCGACATGGACACCCTGTATTGCACCGGCGACACTATCCAATTCAGCGCATCCCGTATCGACAGCATCGTCATACACGGCCCAAACGGCTTAGTACTCAACGAACCGCCATACATCATCCCCAATGTCGACACCTCAATGAGCGGTACCTACATAGTGCAAGGCTTCAGCACAGAGGCATGCCACTACCTGCTGACAGACACAATCAGGCTACATGTGCACAAATCCCGACTATTCGACACCTACGACACCATCGTGGAAAACCAGCTGCCTTGGAGCCGATTCGACACACTTTTCTATGCCGAAACCGACACCGTCATTCTACTATCCCACTCCCCGTCATCGTGCGACAGTATCTTCAACTACCACCTACAAGTATATCACAATACTGAAGACACCGTGCTCTATTATGCTTGCGAGAACGACCTGCCCATACATTACAACAACACCCTGTTTACCCAAGAGGGGCAAGGCTCATACCACTTCACTGGCAGCCACGGAGAGGACAGTCTGGTCACCTTCATCCTCCACGTCATCCCCGCTAGCGACACCACCATCAGCGACAGCATAGCGGAAGACCAACTGCCCTGGTTCGCCCTCGACACCGTGTTCAACGACTCCGTGACCGACTATATCTACCACACCTTCAACAAAGCAGGTTGCGACAGCACCATCCACTACAGCCTCTATATCTTCTGGAACGGCGACCACTGCGACACCGCCCTCTCTTACCCCAACATGGTGACACCCAACGGCGACGGCGTGAACGACCGCTTCGTCATCGGCGGACTGATAGAACACAACTGCTTCAAATATAACGAGCTCACCATCTACGACCGCTACGGCCACTGTGTCTACCGCCGACGCAACATCGCCAACGAGTCCGACTGGTGGGACCCCGCCGCCCAGCGCACCCCAGCAGGCACCTATTTCTACTACTTCAAAGCCCACGGCGTGAACATCTGGACCCAGCACCGAGGGGTCATCGAAGTCCTCCGCGAATAGTGTCCGGCCAGTCAGCACGGTTCAGCTCCGTCTCATTGTAAGACACCTTACCGAGGCC
>CAZTVH010000234.1:0-3682 GCA_964616965.1 uncultured Bacteroidaceae bacterium
CAACAAGAAAGCTCACGGAATCGTGAGCGTTTCCCTTTCTTTAGCAGTAAGTATTGAAAGAAATTTACCAGATTTCCATCAGCAAAAGAAAAGCGAATACGCTTTAATATGTCTTTTTATTTTCTATTTGTTACATAATCTGCTTGTTTTTAAATCACGGTGCAAAAATACGAATATTATTTGAATTATCAGGTAATAAAATACAATGTCTGGGCAATTCGCTGTTATTCAGATTGAAGTATGGGTATTATTTCACTGTGTATAGCAGGATGTTGGTCATCTGTTGCTGTTTGCTTTGTGCTCCTTGGCTATCAGTATTGAACGATTTAACTTTTCGACAAACCATTGTTTGTCCGGCAGGCAGGTTAAGTATTGAGCCACTTTGATACGATCTTCGTCAAGCATCATCAGTTCGATGTGCTCTGTATTTCCCTCGCTACAGAGTAACAAACCAATGGGAGGATTCTCATCGGGTTGCATGTCGTTCTTCTGCATGTATTTTAGATACAGCTCCATCTGACCCTTATATTGAGGTTTGAACTTACCCATTTTGAGGTCAATGGCCACAAGGCATTTCAACTTGCGGTGATAGAAAAGAAGGTCGAGATAATAGTCTGTACCATCAATCGTGAACCGCTTTTGTCGTTCAAGGAATGCAAAACCCTGTCCGAGTTCTAAGATGAATCCTTCTAACTGTAGTGCAATGGCGTGCTCCAATTCTTTTTCGGTATAATAACCATCCAACCCTAAAAAATCAAGTATATAGGAACTCTTTAACACTACATCAGGATCTGTGTTTTGTGGAGTGATGTTCTCAAGTGTTCTCACAATCTCGTCATCGGGTTTGGCTGCAATTAACGAGCGCTCATAGGCCATCTCGTCTTGTTTGTCTCTAAGCTGCTGGACACTCCAGTGCTCTGCTATGCCCATCTGCTGGTAGAAGAGGCGTTTCGTTGAATCTTCAATTGTAATAAGTTCAAGAAAATGGCTCCACGACAATGTTTGCGACAGCATCGCAAACATTTCACGATTATTGTATAGGTGAGCCACTTTCATCATTCTTGTCAAAGCGGAGTATGTAAACCCTTTTCCATAGCGGGCGGTCAATCTTTGCGACAGTGTCGCAAGAATTTTCTTTCCGTAAGCCGAATAGGTTTGGTAATCCATGTCATCAATAATGTACTTGCCCACACTCCAAAATGTCATACTGGTTTGGGTATTCACATAGATGGCCACCTGCATTCTGGCATTGTCGATGATTGCGGCTACACCGTCATATAGATGGTCACTTACCGTCCCTAATACTTTATTATTTATTAGCTCTATATTAGTCATGATATATATTGATCTCTGTTAAGATACAATATCCCACAGCGGACAAAGGCGGTCTCGTCATCTAATGGATTCATAGGCGTATGGCATCTTGTTGTACACTTCTATAGAAGGGGGTGAAGTAGTGGTGGCGGTGCTAGTCTTCTTTTCCGTAGGCGAAAAGCTGTATGACCTCGCCTGTTTCGACAATCAGGTCGCACATGTGGTCGATAAAACGGCTCTCTTCGGCGGTGGTGACAGTTTCCTGCGGGGTAAGCACAAGCACGTCCCAGTCGGATTCTTCATTTGCTGTGCCCCGTGCGCGGGAGCCATAAAGCCATACCTCTGCTTGAGGGTCAACTTCAAGCACATTTTGTTTTATCCGTTGCATCATGGCTTTGTCTGTCATGGGTAAACTGTTTTACGTTGCAAAAATACGAATAATATTTGATATAGCAAGTGTTTTGGTGAAGACGGACTTTTGGAGGGCTCTTTTTTGTTGATATGTCGCGTACCTTTGGGACGCTGATAGAGGGTTTCTTCTCTCACCGCACTGTACGATGTTGCTCCCCTTGGTCGCGACACGTATATTGTTTGTACTGTGTTATGAAAAGTCTCACCTCTCCGAGGTGATTTATAGAAGTCCTCTTATTTCTTTTTCCCTTTAAAATGGCGTGTGGAGGAATGACCTTGTGAGACATCGTGGTAGTTAAAGAACAGGCTGTCACCTTTGAAACAACCATTCCACTCGCTGTGAGGATTGTTTGAAGAGGAGGTAAAAGTGCCATCCGAGGAGCAGAGCACTTGGAACGACTGGCCTAGATAGTCCATCATCACCAATTCCTCGTTTCCCTGCTTGGAGACTGATAATGACTCGTTGGTGTATACCGTGTCGAACTGATGGTCAGCCCCCGTGGAGGAATGGTAATCGCAATATCCCTCATACGTGCCCAACCATGTGTCGCGATAATCATTGTCTTTGTCTCCACATCCGACAAAGACAGCCATGCAAGTGGCTAGCATCGGAATCAAAAAAATACCCGTTTTCATTTCCTTTTTTCTTAATAGGTTATGCTATTCTTCTTACATTTTTTTGCACATATTTTGCCCCTATCACCACATTTTTTTGCACATAACTCACCCTTGAGAGCACATTTTTCCGCAGATAATCGGTATTTTTACCCTCTCTTTGATATTATCTCTTCCATATTCCCTATCATGTAGAAAGGCAGGCTGAATAGTTTGAAACGCTTGCCGCCAATAATGGTGGTAAGGTCGTCTTCGCGATATTCATTGGACCACACTCGCACCGCAACATCCACGTCACTATTGTCAACAAACGAATGTAGTGAGCGCAAATGAGAGTCCACGCCCGACTTCACTTCAATAGGAATCACCTTACCATCCATTTGCCATACGAAATCCACTTCAGCACTATCTCCCCCTTTGCCCCGTGTCCAAAAGGCTCGGCGCTGGCTTATACGGTTGTTAAATGTCAGTAGCTCCTGCGCCACAACATGTTCTGCAGCCCGCCCACGCCATGTGTCCATCACACTATGAGCGTGTATTATCTCACCACGGATTCCTGCAGCATAATTCACTAACCCCGTGTCAAGCCAAATCAGCTTAGGCTGTCTTCTCAGCTCTGTCATGATGGGTGCGTCGGTGTGGGTGGTTGGATATACCAGTTCCAGCAGCATGGCTTTCTGCAGTAACCGAAATGCCTCTCCTACATCTTTTGACTTATAATTGGAACCCGCAAAACCTGTGAGGGTTACTGCCTTGCCAGCCATCAGCCATCCGTGTTCGAGGATAAAACGTACTGTGTCGGACAACTTATTGTTTCGCACATATTTCTCTACATCATCACGATAAGCCTGAAGCAATGTCTCATATATGTCGTCCATTGCCAAGAGGTCTTGCGTATTGGAGTAGCGTTGCACTACTTCCGGCATGCCACCTACCACCATATATTGGCTGAATAGAGACATCAGACGATTATGCAACACACGACTAGTAACAGTATCGTACATTACGTCAAGAAGACTCTCCTGACCCATGGCGCCGACAAACTCGGCAAAAGAGCATGGCCGCACAGGCAGATATTGCACTCGCCCTACAGGAAAAGAGGAGTTTACATCAACTACATTTTCCAATAGTGAACCTGCAGCCACCACATACAGTTCGGGATGCTCTTCATAAAAGTACCGCAACATGGCGACAGCCTGTGGTGAGTTTTGTATCTCATCAATGAAGAGGAGCGTATCACCTTCGAGACGTACCTTGCCATTTTGGGCGAACAGCAGCCTGATACGGTCGTCAAGTGGCATCTCGATTTCAAACACACGCTTCATCTCTGGATTTTCTAAAT
>CAZTVH010000235.1:0-3675 GCA_964616965.1 uncultured Bacteroidaceae bacterium
TGGCTACGACAGCTATGCCGGGCATGCCTTCGTCTTCGATGGCTACAATAGCAGCAGCCAGTTCCACGTCAACTGGGGCTGGGGTGGCTCCTACAACGGCTTCTACTCGATGGGTGCCCTCAACCCCGGCGGAGGTGGCGTAGGCACCAATTCTTCCAACACCTTCAACTCAACCAACCAGTGTATCATAGGCATAGAGCCACAGCCCCGTCTGAGTGCCCACCCATCCACACTCACATTCCCTGTTGGGAACAGCTCGCAGAACGTGGTTATCACCAGCACCCTCGGCAACCATGCCAGCTGGACCGCCACCAGCAGTGCCTCCTGGCTCAACATCGTCGGCTCCAACACGGGCGACGGCAATGGCGCCGCAACCACTATCACTGTTAGTGCCATAACAAACTTCGGCAGCCCTGTCGACCGCTATGCCACCATCACCGTGGTTCAGGATAGCGAAAGCATTGTCATACCCGTATACCAACTCCGATGCCAAGAGGAAGACATGTGCACCCTTACCGTTAACGCCTCCGACAGCCGAAGCAATGGTTGGAACGGCGGCAGCCTCACCCTGGAATCCACTTCGGGTACGATATTTGGTACCATGACCCTCGCCGACGGCTCCTATGGCATCCGCGAGTTTGCTGTCTGTCCCGACACCGTGCTGGCAATATGGCACCGAGGCTCGGCTGACAACGACTGTGGTTTCTTCATCGAGAACGCCAGCGGAGAGGTGTGGGTACGCCATGATGCAGGCGAACTGCTTGCCGATAACGACACCTTCCTCATCGTCAACCCCTGCCTGAGCGATGGCGGGCTTGACCCGATAGTCTATGCCGTGACGGCGACCGTCAACGACACTGCCAGCGGCTTTGTCGAAGGGGCAAGCGACACAATTGCTTTTGGCGGGTGTGTAACCCTCACGGCCAAGGCCAACGAGGGCTTCCGTTTCGCCAAATGGAACGACGGCAGCGTAGCCAATCCTCGCTCCTTTACCGTCACTACCAATAGAACCCTCTCTGCACGTTTCGACAATCTGGGTGCAGACACGCTCCGATACGACAACGGAAGCTATATGAGCACCTACGGTGGCGAAAATGGAACCTACTGGGCCATACGCATACCCCAATCCAGACTGGTGGGGCATGTGGCTCTCGAAAGCATCAAGTTCTATAATGTTCGTTCCAACAACTACACGCTCGACATCTATCAGGGCGACACTCCCAAGTATAACAACTTGGTGTACACAAGCTCCTTCTATCTAAACCGCCAGACGCGCTACCGCTGGGTAGAAAGGCCGCTTGATTCTGCCGTTGTCATCGACCACAGCAAACCTCTCTGGGTGGCCCTTAGCTACACATCGTCTGAAGCACCTGCAACCGCCACAGCGTGGTGCGGCAACGACGACGGCAGTTGGTACTCAGACAACGGTATCTACTGGCATCCCCTCTCGAATGAGGGCATCGCTGCCACATGGATGTTGCGTGCCTATATGCCGGTCGACCCCAACGAATACACCCTTAACATAACCACCAACAACAAGAAATGGGGCACTGCTACGGGCGGCGGCCTCTACCGCTATGGAGAGGCGGCAACGCTTGTCGCCACACCCAATGAGGGTTATCATTTCGAGAGATGGAACGACAACAACACTGACAATCCCCGCACCTATTACGTCAAGGGAGACCACATGATTCGCGCTATCTTTGCTGAAGGAGAGGTTGGCATAGCCGATGCCACCCCCGACCAATTGGTCACATATGTGGAAGGTCGCAACCTCTTTGTCCGTGGAGCCGACGGCATGGGTCTCAGCGTGTTTGATGCTCTGGGCCGCAGGGTGTACCATTCCGACGGCTATCATGCCATTTCGATACAGCTCCCGGCGGCAGGCGTCTACGTCGTGCGCCTCGACAACGGGACGTTGCGCAAGGTGGTCGCGGCCAACTAGAGTGGTTGTTGGCAATCATCGTAATTAATAGGTTTCATCTGTCTATTCATCAAATACTAATCAACATGGAAAAGAAACAAAACTACACCATCCCCATCATTGTGATGTTTCTGCTGTTTGGCATGATATCGTTTGTCACCAATCTGGCATCGCCAATGGGCGATATCTTGAAAAACCAGTTTAGCATTCCCAACTGGCAGGGAACGCTGGGTGTCTTTGCCAACTTCATTGCCTATGCCATCATGGGCTATCCTGCCGGCTCGCTTCTGCAGCGCAACGGCTACAAGAAGACCGCGCTATTGGCCATCGCGGTTGGTTTTGTCGGTGTGGGCATACAGACCCTGTCTGGGGTTTTCTGCAGTTTCGGGGTGTATCTGCTAGGTGCGTTCATAGCCGGGTTCAGCATGTGCCTGCTCAATACTGTCGTCAATCCCATGCTCAACCGTCTCGGCGGTGGTGGCAACAAGGGCAACCAGCTCATCCAGTTTGGCGGCTCCTTCAACTCCCTTTGCGGCACGGCCGTCATCGTTCTCACCGGCCTGCTCATCCCTCAGGGCATCAAAAATGCCGAAATCAGCAATGTGTTTCCCCTCATGTTCACGGCCCTCGCCATCTTTGCGGTGGCATTCATCGTGATAGCTCTCACCAAGATTCCTGAGAACGACTCGGCCCGGCAGCACTCCGTCGCCAACGAAAAGGGCAGGGGTCCCCTTGCCTTCCGTCATTTTGTGCTGGGTGCCATCGCCATATTCATCTACGTCGGTGTCGAAGTAGGCATACCTAACGTTATGAACAAATGGCTCCAAAACCCCGACCTCAACATATTGGGCGACGGAGTCAATGCCGAAGCCATTGCCGGTTCGGTGGCGGCCACCTATTGGCTCTTCATGCTTGTGGGCCGTCTGCTGGGTGGCATAGTGGGAAGCAAGGTGTCGCCTCGTGGCATGATAGGCTTCGTCGCTTCATTAGCAGTTGTTTTGGTTCTTGTGGCCATGTTCGTCCCCTTGATTATGGTCAAATTCCCTGCCTTCAACGGTGCCCAGGGTTTCGGTATGGTCAGCATACCGCTCAGTGCAGCCCTCTTGGCGTGCGTAGGCCTCTGTACCTCTGTTATGTGGGGAGGCATCTTCAACCTCGCTGTCGAGGGTCTAGGCAAGTATACCGAGAAGGCTTCGGGTATTTTTATGGCCCTAGTGTGTGGTGGCGGCATCCTTCCCTTGCTGCAAAACGGCATAGTCGACATAATGGGTCCGAGCGGCTATCTGCCCAGCTATTGGGTCATTGTTGCCGGCTTCGCCTACATCCTTTTCTACGGCCTATGGGGCAGCAAGAATGTCAACAAAGATATTGCTGTCGAGTAGGTTATAACTTTGGTCTTGATTTATCCGCGCCCGCTTGTGTGGCGCGGATTTTTTTTGTCTTTGGCCTGCCATAGCTCCCCTTTGCGCCCACCCAACAAACGTTTGTGGCACATGGTGCCTTTCCGGTAGGCTCATGCGCAATCGTCTTTTCGGGCTCTTACCCATAACTACCGTTTCTTATGGCTTCCTATTGATTTCTATCGCTTTATGTCTCTTCCGAACTTGTTCTCCGCTCCCCGAAACGGCAAACGAGCGAAGATGGTACGGTGATGGAATGGAAAACGCAGGGTGCCTTCAGGGGGACGTTGCCATTTGTCAGAGTGACTTTGGAGTTGGTGGTGGGCAAAAAAAGAGATTTAGCCCTTCGAA
>CAZTVH010000236.1:0-3646 GCA_964616965.1 uncultured Bacteroidaceae bacterium
GCCACATTCGGGGCATACGGTGGTGTAGGCTATCGGTCGTGCGTCGGGTTTGCGTTGCGAAAGGTCCACACCCACAATCTTTGGGATAATCTCACCGCCCTTTTCCACCAGAAGACTGTCGCCCTCATGGAGGTCCAGCTTGGCCATGAAGTCGGCATTGTTTAACGTGGCACGGCGCACCGTGGTGCCACCCAGCCACACGGGCCGCATATTGGCCACGGGGGTGACAACACCGGTGCGTCCCACCTGATAGCTCACGCTCTCCAGGGGTGTGCTCACCTGCTCGGCCTTGAACTTGTAGGCTATTGCCCAGCGGGGAGACTTGGCGGTCATACCCAGCTGGTCCCATAGCGCGGTCTGATTGACTTTGATTACCACCCCGTCGATGCCGTAGGGCAGGTTCCAACGCTCCTTGTCCCAGAAGTCGATAAAGAAACGTATATCATTGATATCGCGACACTCCTTGATATAGGGCTGCACCTTGAAGCCCCACTTACGCAGGGCTTCCAGCCGTCCGAAATGGGTGTCGGGTGTAATGCCCGACTCTATCGATGGTGGCAACATCATAAAATAGGCGCAGAATAGCAGCTTACGCTTGGCACACTCGGCCGAGTCCTGCAGCTTCAGCGAGCCACTGGCGGCATTGCGGGGATTGGCAAAGGGTTCGTCGCCCTCGGCCTGACGTTGGCGGTTCATCGCCTCAAAGGCCTCAAAGGGGTATACCACCTCGCCACGCACCTCAAAGTCGTCGGGGTAATCCCCCTGCAGGCGCAGCGGAATGGTGGGGATGGTACGCGCATTGGCGGTGATGTCGTCGCCCACCATGCCGTTGCCACGGGTGACAGCCTGCACCAATTCTCCGTTGCGGTAGGTCAGGCCGATGGCCACCCCGTCGTACTTCAGCTCACAGGTGTAGCTGAACGAAGTGCCGTCTAGCAACTTGCGGGTACGCGACTCGAAGTCCTCAATCTCCTCGATGCTATAGGTGTTGCCGAGCGAGAGCATCGGGAAACGGTGTTCCACCTGCCTGAAGGTCTTGTTCACCTCGCCTCCCACGCGCCGTGTCGGGGAGGTAGGCAGAGCCAGGTCGGGGTAGGCCCGCTCCAACTCTATCAGTTCGCGCAGAAGGGCATCAAATTCAAAGTCGCTCACCAGCGAGCGGTCGTTCATGTAGTATTCGTGATTGTAGCGGTCTATCAGTTCTGTTAGCTCGGCTATGCGCGATTGGGCATCTGTTGCGTTCATGTTGAGAATTTAAGAATTAAGAATTGAGGGTTATCCGAAAGTTGAAAGTTGAAAAATAGAATGTGTTAACGTGTGAATTCGTAAATTCGTGAGTCCTTGATGCACCAAAGACTAACACATTAACACGTTAACACATTAACACGTTAAATATAGTTTTGGCTCTTATGATATATCTGACTGATTTTTCAACAGCCTCGGAGAGGCTGAATCTCAATAACCCCATACAAGGAACCGTTAGGTTCCGCAGTGTGGGGTATTGAAACACCCTCCTTTCCAGCGTCTCGAAGAGACGCGACATGGATACTATTTGGCAAAAATCAGTCATACGTTGCATAAGAGCGATAGTTTTTAGTTTAAAATTCACCTTTATAGTTATACGACACAGGGCCTGTCAGCCGTATGTCAGTGAACCTGTCTTGAGTGGTGTTGAACGTCACCTCAAAGTCACCGCCACGGGTGTGCAAATGGTGGATGCCTGTCACCAAGGCGCAGGCTGTGACACCTGTGCCACAAGCCCATGTCTCGTCCTCCACCCCCCGTTCATATGTGCGCACCTGCAGACTGCCGTCGGCCAAGGGCTCAACAAAGTTGACATTGGCCCCGTCGGTCCCCATGTCGGGATGGTGGCGCAGCCGCCGACCATTGCCCACCACGTCGTAATGGTCCAAGTCCGCCACTTGTTGCACATAATGTGGCACACCCGTATTCAGCCAATGCCCCTCCAGCACAGGTCGGAGCGTAGCCGCCGGCACATCGCGCATACCCAGTCGCACCAATCCGTGTCTGGCAGTCTCATCCCAACTCAATATCTCCGCCTCATGGCTTCCGTCGTCGGCCAAGAAACGCAGTAGCACCCTCTCTCCCACCCTATGGCCCAGGCCCAGCAGGTGGGCAAAAAGGGAAATGCAGCGTCCCCCGTTGCCGCACATGTCGGCGGGATAGCCGTCGGAATTGTAGTAGCGCATGGCGAAATCGTAGCCTTCCGGGGCCTCGGCCAACAGCAACAGCCCATCGGCTCCCACGCCGCAGCGACGGTGACAGATACGAGCTATACCCGCAGGACTCAGCTCTACAGACTCCTTGCGGTTGTCAATAACGACAAAGTCGTTGCCCGCCCCGTCAAATTTATAGAATTGCATATTTAAACTAAAAAGTAAAAACTAAAACTATTTCAACTCTCAACTTTCAATTCTCAACTTTCAATTCTCAATTTTCAATTCCTCCTGCCCTTTCACCAGCTTCTTGCTAGTAATCAACACCAGCAGCGAACAGTAGATGATAGAGCAGAATATCACGGCGTAGGTGACATGCTTTATCAGCGTCGCCCCAGGGATGATGACGGTGCCCGCTGCCAAATTGGCCTGTTCGGGCATCGAGGCCAACACTGCCGACACCAATCCCTTGGGTATCATCATCGACACCGTCATCCTATCCTCCTTCGTGTTGCGCCTTCCCACCACGGCTATCAGCACAAAGCGTATCACGAATAGCGCGGCGGCTATCAAGGCACCATACATCAGCGCAGTGTAGTTGGTAAACGGTATACATATACCCACATACACAAAGAAATAGGTCTTCAGCACAAACACAAACTCCTTGAAGAAACTCTTCTCTCCCTCCTCCAACGAGGTCATGGGACGGAGCTTCAACTTCTTCAGAAACGACATCTCGAAGTATTCCGGGTTGCCCAGCACCAGCCCGAAGGCCAATGCCGCGATGGCACCGCTGTAGCCCAAAGCCTCGGTGAGGCCGTATATGACAAACACAAAGGCGGGTGTGAGGAACATCGAGTTCTGCAGCTTGCGTATACGGTCCATCAGCGACGACCACACAATACCGCCCACCACGCCCAGCACCAGCGCCATCAGCACCGATGCCAGCACCCTCCCCACCGTGGAGCCGATGCTGATATTGCCCATCTTATACCCCTCGATAAACGCCAACGACACCACGATGCACAGCACCCCCGATATGGCCGACTCCAAGGTGAGTATCACCCTCGTCCTGTCGCTCACGCGCATCTGCCGCACCAGCGGTATCACGATGGCGGCCGCAGTGCCCGCCACCATCGACCCCAGCATCATCGAAGCCTGCAACTCCAGCTTCAACACAAAATAGGACACGGCTGTCACCGTGGCCATCGACAACACAAACGACAGCAGCGTCACCTGCACCACCCCCGACCAATAACGGCGAACCGTGTCGAGCCGCATGTCGATGCCGCTGTCAAAAAGGATAAACAGCAGCGTCAGCGAGGCGAAGACGGGCCCCGTGCCCTCCAGCTGGTCGGGTGTCACCCAGCCCGACACCGGCCCCACCAGTATGCCGATGACCATCAGCAGCAGCACATCGGGTATGCGCTGTCGGCTGAACCACGCATTGAACAGGTGGGCACAGAATA
>CAZTVH010000237.1:0-3568 GCA_964616965.1 uncultured Bacteroidaceae bacterium
CTTTGCTACCATTCGTTTTCTTGACTAGATACATGAAGTCTGGGCTATATGATTCTGCACCAGTTGCCCAATCTTTGTTATGGTCTACCCTTTGATTTGAATGTTGAAACCTTCGTCTAAAAGGGGTTTTACTAGAGCGGTCATTTCTTCCACTGAGAACTTCTCCAATCCTTCTGCGGGGGTGGGGCGGTCGATGGTGTAGACCATTATTTCGCGTGGGCGTAGTTCGCGCACTAGTGCCATCCAGCCGTCCAGCACTTCGGGTCGCGACGAGTCGAAGTTGTATTCTTTGCTGCGTAGCATACAGGTCTGGAGGATAAAGTTGCCATTAAACTGTTTCAACGCCTCCACCACTCGGACAATGTCGTATCCTGGTGTGGGGTGGTTGATGCGGGCTATCAGCTCGTTGGTCGGGGCATCAATCTTCATGATGGGGTTGTCCACCTTGCAGAGGGCAGCGAAGATTTCGGGCCGATGCACCCGTGTGGCGTTTGAGAGTACCGACACCTTGGCTGTGGGTGCCAACACGTCTCGTAGAGCCAACGTGTCGTCGATAATCTGCGGGAATTCGGGATTGAGTGTCGGCTCGCCGTCGCCCGAAAAGGTGATGGAGTCCACCTTCACCTCTTGGCGGCGCAGGTGTTCCAGCATGTTTTCTAGGTCGGCGCGCACCTTGGCGGCGGTGGGCAGGAGGGTGTCGCCACGTCCGTCCTTGTTCCAACCGCATTCGCAGTAGATGCAGTCGAAATTGCATATCTTGCCCTTCTCTGGCAGCAGGTTGATGCCCAACGAGGTGCCGAGGCGGCGACTGAAAATGGGTCCGAATACTGTTTCTTCGCGTATCATTATGTAAAAAGGGGGTAATAGAAGGAGTGATGTCTACCGTTTAGAAGCTGTTTAATTTTGATTGATGAATTTTATTATGCAGATAGACGAGCAGGTTTTGTTCCTTTTTGAGGGCGCAATGGGGTTCCATTGTAACCGAAAAAAAGAGAGGTCGCGACCGTATGGGAGCAACTGACCTATCAAAAAGATGCCGTATATGTGCTTTAAGAAAAACATTGAATTAAATTTAAACAGCTTCTTAGTTTTGAGGCAGGCTGTCCACCTCGTTGATATGGGCGGTGTCGTGCTTCCGTTTCCAAGGGGTGTGGTCGCCGAGGCTGTCCAACATCGGCAGGTTGTGCAGCTTCTTAATCATCTCGGTCTTGTTGTTGGGCTGCGACTGTTGGCGTTCGCGTGCCTTGGGGCTCACCTGAAACATGATCATCGACACCACCATATAGGCAGCGAAGCCAAACATGAATAAGGCACACACCTTGTTGGTGATGTTTAGCAGCTTGGCGGTGATGATACGTTGTAGCAACGAAGCCAGTTTGCACTTGAGTATGTCCAAGGCCAGCGTGGTGCCCAACATGCCGATGAAAAAGGTGTAGCGTTCGTGGGTGGTGAGGTTTAGCTCGCCCGATGCCAATGCGATAACCGAAATCCAATAAATCCAAATAAATGGGTTGACGAAGTTGATGATGAAGCCCTGCATCAGTATGGTAAGCCTGCGGGGCTCGCCGTCGTTGCTCTTGAACTTGATGCGCGACTCTTTGCCTTCAAGGTCGGTCACCTCCTTGCGGAAATAGTGTATGCCCATCATCAGCAGCACTGCCCCCGCCACCGATGCCACCCACACGTTGTGCAGCAGCTCGAAAAGATTTACATTTTTTAAGACAGTCAGCAGTAGGAAAACGCACAACACATCGCTTCCGCTAACACCAAATGCGAACGGATACGACTTACGATAGCCATACTGTATACTCGTCCTCAGCTGCGAAAAAAACGCAGGTCCGAAGCTGAAAAACAGCGACAAGGCTACGCCACACGCTATGCCTAAGAGTAGTTCTGTCATAATTCTAAAAAGCGTGCAAAATTAGTAATAAAATTCGACATAATGGGAAAAAATTTGTTATTAGGATTATTTTTTGTATCTTTGCAAATTCTAAACCAATGTATCAACGACGACAAACATGAAGAAAAACATCATCATCCTGACCGCTCTGTTTGCCATGTTCGTGGCAGCTTGCAGCAACGACACTCCCGACCAAGTGGTCGACAAATTCTACCATGCCACACAGGTAGGTGACTACGACAAGGCTTTGACCTACACCAATCTCAACGGCCAAGAGAAAAAGGTACTCGTCGAATTTCTCAAAAACATGGGCATGTCTATCTACGACTATGAGGTGCTGGGTACCCACATCGACGAGGGCGACTCTACCGCGCTTGTCTACGTCCACCTCAAGACATCCAATAGTATCAACACTGACACTAGCGAGAACGAAATCAATGTCCCCTGCGTCAAGGAAGGGCACAAATGGAAAGTCATCTTCTTCTAGCCCCCTTACATTCCGACTATGGACGACACCACCCGGCAGATGCTTTCGCTTCTGCACAGTTCGCTCAACGGCACTCCTCCCAATCGCCTCCCCGCCACCGAAGGGGAGTGGGAGAAGCTCTTCTGGCTCGCCCGCAAGCATGGCGTAGTAACGATGATTAACGATGCTATAGAACGCCTTCCGCCACATCAGCAGCCGCAAGGCGACATCGCGTTGAGCTGGTCGCTCTCTGCCGAGCGCACGCACTACCACTACAACCATCAGGCCGACGTGTTGGACACCCTTCGCCGACGTGTCGCTGACGAAGGGTTGCGGTTGGGCCTTATCAAAGGCATGAGCCTTTCGCGCTACTACCCAACCCCCTGTTCGCGCGCCTGTGGCGACATCGACATCTTCTTCCTCCCCCTCACCCGGCAGAATTACAACCGTGGCAATACGCTCCTCGGCTCTTCCAATGCAGTTCTCGACGGCAAGCACGCCGAATTTGTCATCGATGGCGTGCAGGTGGAGAACCATCTCCACTTCCTCGACCTCAATTACGAAAGCCAGCGCCGTGCCGAACGTTATATTGTCGCCTCGCTCCACAATGTCACCTCCGAGGGCTACCTCAACCCGATGGGCAACCTCGTCTACCTGCTTATGCACACCGTCAGCCATCTCACCGCCAAGTTTAAGCTCCCCTTGCGCAATATCCTCGATTGGGGTATGTTTCTCAAGGCTAATGCCAACGAGCTGGACCCGGTCGAGTGCCGGCGTGCCATGCGGTCCATCGGCATGCTTCCTGCCTTCAACATCCTGACACTTTTGGCAGGCGAGTTTATCGGTTCCGACCTAAAAGGTTATGTCAAAGGCTGTGTCCCCAAGAGGGACATTGACCGTATGCGTGAGCTGATTCTCGACAAGAAGTACCTCGACCACGTTCCCGAAGGGCTCAACACGCTGCAGCGTTTGCGCGTGCGCCTACGGCGCAACCACGAGCGGCGTTGGCTCTACCGCTACCTTCCTTCCACCGCCGCCGAACGTGTCAGAAACATTGTCGACAATTATCGCCAAAAGAATGTCCAATAAAACGTGCCGACGGCACGTTATCCTATTAACCCCACACTAAACGAAGTGCAGTGTGGGGCATGGGGCTAGGTGGGGCAGTGTGCCGACGGCACACTACTACTGTCACACAGTCA
>CAZTVH010000238.1:0-3558 GCA_964616965.1 uncultured Bacteroidaceae bacterium
TTCAGCCTCTTCGAGGCTGTAAAAAATCAGTCTTATATTAAACTAGAGCCTTTTAATTTTCACCTTTCAACTTTTATTTATACTTAAACTCTTCTATGTCGCGGCGTTCGCGCTTGGTGGGGCGGCCACTGCCACGGTCGCGTTTCTCGAAGGCGTATTGCCGGATGAGCTGTATGCGCTCGTACTCTTCCTGTGGGGTGCGGTCTATGAGGTAGTTCTCCACCAGCTTCGCCCCTACCCTGTTGCCTAACAATTGACGGACTTCGACCACGCGGTGGAGTTGTTCGATGGAGACTTCGTAGACTTCGCCCACTTTGATTTCGTGCGACGGCTTTAGGGGCTGCCCATTCATACGGACGTGCCCACAGCGGCAGGCATCAGTAGCAAGGCTGCGCGTCTTGTAAAGGCGCACAGCCCAGAGGTATTTGTCTATTCGGATGGGTTCGTCCATAGCGGTCTATTTATTACGGAAGACGTAGGTGATGGTACCCGTCTGCACCTCAGGAGCATCTTCTTTGGGGCTGAACTTGGCCCGCATGGCAGCGGACTTGGCCTGATTGACGATGGCTTGGTCAGTAAGGGTAGAACCCTTCTCAGGGGCTGAAGTCTGGGTGACGTTACCTTGACGGTCAACCCATATCTTGACCACAACTTTCCCTTCCTTGTTGGTGTTGGTGTTGGGCGAAGGAAGCGCACGGGCACTACGGCCTGCCAGACTGAAGCCTGCACCGCCTTTGCCGGGAGTGCCGTCGTAACTATTGCTGTTGGGGTCGCCGCCTTCCTTGCCTTGGTTGCCAGAGCCGTAGGTCTTACCCTCGCTACCGCCCTGATTGTTATTGCTTTTGGTACGTCCGCCACTGAAGAGGGCGTTCTTGTTGATTTCGGGTTCTTTGGGAGGTTCAGGTTTGGTAGTGGTGGGAGTGCTGTTGTCGGTCTTTGCCGTTGAGGGTTTCTCCGATGTGGGCATGGGTGTGGTGGACTCGGTGCGCTGCGTGGCGACCTGTTCGGTAGCCGAAACGGGACGTGGGGCACTGGATGCCTCAGAGGTGGCGGGCATAGGGTTGTCGCCAAAACCGTTGTCGCTGTTACCGAGATTGACTTCGACACCCTCTTCAGGAATGGGAGGGTCTGGTGGGTCGTAGCCAAAGGCAAGGCAGATGACCAAAATCAGCCCTAGCACGACTGCTGTGGTGAAGCCCGATATCAGTTTGTTTTTCTTTTCTTGGTTCATAGGTGGTTATTTTTCTAGTTGTTCTAGTAGCTCTAGTGATACTAGAATTGCTAGTGGATAATTACTTCTTGGGGGAGGTGGCTAGGATAACCTTGTGCTTGGAGCCAGTCTGGTCGTTGATGGCATTGACGGCATCGATGACGTTGACAACGTATTGCACGGGGACAGTCTTGTCAGAGCGTAGCACAACGCAGGCATCGGTGATACCCGGCTCTATACCAGAGGCGATTAGGGGTTGTAGCCCATCGGCATCAGTGGGAGTATCACCAACCTGAAACTGGTGGTTTTCATCTATATAGACCGTCACATTCTGCTTGGCCATAGTGTTGCTTCCACTTTCGGGCTGGAGCAGCTTTACCGCGTTGGGGCTGATGTGCGTGGAGGGCATCTTAAATAAGACCAATAGGAGGAACACCAAGTCCGACATGGTGGAGTTGTTGTTCTCGATGGTCAGTTTGTTTCTTGTCTCAATCATAGGCTTTAGTTCTAGAGGTTCTAGTATTCCTAGTGGTTCTAGTGATTAGGCAGGTTCGTGGAGGAGGTCCATAAACTCGGTGGCGCGTACCTCGATATCGAGGACTACCTTGTTGATGCGAGTGACGAGGACATTGTAGAGGAAATAGCAGATGATGCCGACTATGAGACCGCCAATGGTGGTGACCATTGCTTGGTACATGCCCGTAGCTAGAGTGTTGATTTCAATATTGTTGCCAGCAAATGCCATGTCTTGGAAGCAGGTGACCATGCCCGTCACAGTGCCGAGAAAGCCAATCATGGGACCAAGGGAGGCGACAGTGGCGACAAGCGAGACGCGTTTTTCGAGTCGTGCCACTTCCAGTTTGCCTTCGTTCTCAATGGCAGCCTGTATGTCGGAAAGCGGACGCCCCAGACGGGAGAGTCCTTTGTCGACCATGCGGGCAAGCGGCGAGTTGGTCTGTTTGGAGAGTGCGCGGGCACCGTCCACATCGCCTTTGTGGATATATCCACGGATGTTGTTCATAAAGAGGTCGTCATCATCGACCTTTACAGCTTGGCGAAGGGCAAGGTAGCGTTCGACAGCGATGTATATGGCAAGAGCCAGAAGGAGTGCCAGTACGAGCATAATCCACCCACCGTTCATTGCCATCTGCCAAAGCGAGATGCGTTCGACGGGGGCTGTTGCGGCAGCGAGGCTGTCGACAGTAGTTTGGGCTTCAGCCATGTCGGCTTGAATCATTAGGAATGGGTTCATTGAGAATTTAAGAATTAAGAATTTAAAATAATGTTTTACTAGAATTGAAATGAGAGACTTAACGAGGGAGCCACGGCGTAGCCCGACGAAGGGACAGCCGTGAGCGAGGGCGAGACATTGAGTGTGAGGTCGTCGCTGACCTGAAAATCGTAGAGGTGCCCAAATACATATGCGTCCAGCAAGTTGAAGCTATACACCGCCAAGGTGATGAGAATATAGCGTTGGAAATTCTTGTTGCTGGATTGGTACATGTTGTAGATGCTGCTGCCCGGATAGCCCGAATAGCCTTCCAGGGTGGACCGCCCGTCATAGCCGATGCTGAGATACTCGTTTTTGAACATCATCATCTCGCTGTAGCTGTCGTAAACCAGATAGCCCATCGCACCCAAGGCTGCGTAGAAGATGGGCACCTTCCACGCCTGCCTATTGTATATCTGCCCTGCACCGGGAATGAGGGAGAGGAGCAAAGCCTTGGTAGGGTTATGCTCGCTGGTCGGCCCCACCGAGACGACAGCCGAAGGACGCACATCAACCACCTCTTGGCCTTGGACCGAGACGGTTGCCACAAGCAGTAGGATTGATATGAGCAGACGTCGATACACGGCAGGCGGAGCGTGGGGTGATGTTCTATATATTGAGCAGGCGGACTATTCGGTCAAAATCTTCGTCGTTGTTGAAATGGATGGTCATCGTGCCCTTGCCACGGCGCGAACGCTTTATCTCAACATCGGAATGAAGCTTCTCCCGCATCTGCGACAACGTAGCGCTATGTCCTGCAGGAAGTTCCTCTTTGGACACCGCACGGGAGCGCGACGGAGTTTTTGAGGCCTTGACCAGCTGCTCGGTCTGATAGACAGAGAGGTGACGGTTGACGATTTCGTGGAGGATGGCGAGGTGCCGCTCGGGGTCTTCCACATTAATCAGTGCACGCGCGTGAGCCATACTAATCTGCCCTGAGCTGAGGGCCAACTGGGTCTCGGCCGGCAGGTTGAGCAGGCGGAGATAGTTGGTGATAGTGGAGCGGTCCTTGCCCACACGTTGACTGAGCTGCTCGTGGGTGAGCTGGCACTCTTCGATGAGGGCGTTGTAGGAGAGG
>CAZTVH010000239.1:0-3556 GCA_964616965.1 uncultured Bacteroidaceae bacterium
ATCCCACCAAGTATGCCGAGGAGCTGGTGAAGCGCATGGAGAAGAGCGGTGCCAAGGCCTATCTGGTCAACACGGGCTGGAACGGCACTGGCAAGCGTATCAGCATCAAGGACACTCGCGGCATCATCGACGCCATCCTTGACGGCTCCATTGAGAAGGCCCCGACCAAGAAGATACCCTATTTCGACTTCGAGGTGCCCACCGAGCTGCCCGGCGTAGACCCCAAGATTCTCGACCCGCGCGACACCTACGGCTGCGCCTGCGAGTGGGAGGGCAAGGCGAAAGACCTCGCCTCGCGCTTCATCAAGAACTTCGAGAAGTTCACCTACAACGAGGCTGGCAAGGCTCTTGTGAGCGCAGGCCCCAAGCTGTAAGTTTAACTAAAGGGTGAAAACTAAAGACTAAAAAGCGTTGTGCATAACTCCTTTTTAGTTTTTAGTTTTTCCCCTTTTTCATTAATTGAGTTGATATGAAGAAACTAATGTTAACCATACTGGCTGTTGCCACCATTGCCGGCAGCGCAATAGCGCAGCCCAAACGCATCACGTTGGACGACATCTGGTCCCGTGCCACCTTCCGCCCCAACGGCATCTCTTCCATACGTTCTATGCAGGACGGCGAGCATTACTGCGTCCTCACCCGTTCGGGCATCGAGCAATACAGCTACAAGACTGGCGAGAAAGTGGGCGTGGTGTGCGCCTTTAGCGACCCCATGCGCAAGAAGGTAAAGCCCATGCCTCCCATCGAGTCTTACGAGTTCTCGTCCGATGAACAAAAGATATTGCTCAGTGCCGAGTTCGAGCCCATCTACCGCCATAGCGGCGTGAGCAGCTATTACGTCTACAACGTGGCCGACGGCTCCATGCAGCGCATCACTATGGAGGGCAAACAACGCCTCACCACCTTCTCGCCCGATGGCAAAATGGTGGCCTATGTGCGCGACAACAACCTCTACATCATGGCCCTCAATTCGCTGAAAGAGACACAGGTGACTTTCGACGGCAAGTTCAACGAGGTCATCAACGGCACCACCGACTGGGTCTACGAAGAGGAGTTTGCCATCACTCGCGGCTTCTACTGGTCGCCCGACAGCAAGCGCATCGCCTTCTATCGCTTCGACGAGAGCAATGTGAAGCAATACACCATGCAGATGTGGGGCAGCCTGTATCCCGAAAACTACACCTACAAATACCCCAAGGCTGGCGAGGACAACAGCGTGGTGGATGTGCTCATCTATGACTTGGAGTCGCAGAAGACCCTCAAGCTCAACATCGGTAGCCAGAACGACCAGTATATGCCCCGCATCCAGTGGACCCAGGACCCCAACGTCTTGGCCATGATGCGTATGAGCCGCCTGCAGGACAAGATGGAGCTGCTTTTGGCCGATGCCCGCACCGGTGCCATCCGTCCCCTCTATACCGAGGAGGACAACGCCTATGTGGAGGTGCCCGACACCTGGATGTTCCTCAAAGACGGCAAACACATGCTGCTCACCTCCGAGCGCGACGGCTACAACCACATCTACCTCTACGACCTCGACGGCAAACTGGTCAACCAGATTACCAAGGGCAGCTACGATGTGGTCTCCATCTGCTCGGTCGACGAGCGGGAGGGCATTATCTACTATCTCTCCCACGAGACATCTCCCCTCAACAAGGAACTCTATTCCATCGATTTCAAGGGCAAGAAGAAGAAACGCCTCAGCGACAAACCCGGTTGGTACAGTGCCTCCTTCAGTGCCAATAGCAAATACTACATCAGCACCTTCACCGATGCCAACACACCGCCCGTCTATACGCTGCATCTGAATAACGGCAAATTGCTCAAAACCCTCGAAGACAATGCCGACCTCTGCGAGCGTATGCGCGAATACGGTGTAGGCCACAAGACCTTCGGCACCCTCACCACCACCCTCGGCACCGACTTGAACTACTACATCATCCTGCCGCCCGACTTCGACAGCACCAAGCGTTACCCCCTCTTCTTCTACGTCTATGGCGGGCCGGGCAACCAGCAGGTGACAAACAGCTACGGCTACAGCGACTACTACTGGTTCCACATGCTGGCACAGAATGGCTATGTGGTGGCCTGTTTCGACGGTCGCGGCACAGGTGGTCGCGGTGCCCACTTCAAGAAGATGACATACAAAAACCTCGGCAAGATGGAATGCGAGGATGCCTGCGAGGCCGCCCGTTGGTTCGGCAAAAAGAGTTGGATTGACGAGAACCGCATCGGCATCTTTGGCTGGAGCTTCGGCGGCTACCTCTCAACCCTCTCCATCCTCAAGGGACATGATGTCTTCAAGAGTGCCATCGCCGTCGCTCCCGTCATCACCTGGCGCTACTACGACAACATCTACACCGAGCGTTTCCTTCAGCGTCCGCAGGACAACCCGCGCGGCTATGACGACAACTCGCCGCTCAACTTCGCCAACCTCCTTGAAGGCAACTACCTCCTCATTCACGGCACTGGCGACGACAATGTCCACTTCCAAAATGCTGTCGACATGGTCACGGCACTGGAGTCGGCTGGCAAACAGTTCGAATTCCGCATCTATCCCAACAAAAACCACAGCATCTATGGCGGCAACACCCGCCACAACCTCTATGAGCTGATGACCGACTTTATCTATCGCAAACTGTAGCGGCTACACTTTTTTTTCCTAATTCAAAAAAAGTTCGTATCTTTGCACGATTTTATTTCCTGCTTATGAAAAAGATTCTTATAGTTCTGACACTGGTCGCCTCATTGTCTATCACCGCACAGGCTCAGTTTCTTAACTTCGGTATTCGGGGGGGTGCGGGCATGGCAGTGCACCTCGACGACCTTGCCGACAACAGCCCCATTATGGCTGCCAACCTAGGCGGTTTTGTCACCTTTGGCTTCACCAATGCGCAGTCGCTCCTGGCCGAAAACTTCTGCCTCCAGACAGGCCTCAACCTCATCCGTCGTGGCTCCTACTTCCAGGAGGTGCTCGAAGGCATCATGTCCATCCGCCAGGGCAAATACGACGCGTGGTATGTCCAGCTGCCCATCTTGGCCTCATTCCGTTACGAGCTGCCCATCCGTGAGCCCGGCCACTACGCCTTGCTCTCTGTCGGACCGGCTGTCAGCTATGGTATATTCGGCACGTTGCAAGACAAGAAAATCACCCCGCGTCTGCCTCAGAGCGATTGGAACTACGATGTTTCCGTGCCTGCGTTCAACGTTCTCAGGCCGCTCGATGTCAGCTTCCTCTTGGGGGTGGGCTATGAGTACCAAGACCTCAGCGTCATGCTCCACCTCGACTATGGCGTTACTTCCGTCTCCACCTCGCCCGACGCGCTGAACATCAGTCAGGAGACCCCGCAAATCAAAGACGTGCCCATCGGTAGCAACTTCGCCCTGCTGCTAACGCTCGGCTACCAGTTCCCGATACGCTAGGCCATAGGCCGCAGCCACACGCTGTCGACGACTATCTGTCTCCGAAGGCAGATAGTCGTTTTTTCGTTGGCGTCACCCTCCCCTTCGCGAAATCTGGAAATTATTTCACCAAGAGTTCTGGATTTCCGCCGCA
>CAZTVH010000240.1:0-3535 GCA_964616965.1 uncultured Bacteroidaceae bacterium
TTCACCGACTCCAAGCAGATGGTGGAGGAATTGCGCAAGATGCATTGGCAGGATGCCAACTTGCTTATGATGTCCAGCGGCAACTTCGACGGCATCGATTTCAAGCAGCTGGCCGACGAACTGATATAGGCAGCCATGAAGACCGAAATCTCACACGGAGTATGGCAGTTCAGCCGTAGCAAGAATCGGCACTCGGTGCTGTTCTATTTCTACAGGTATGTCCTGTTGACTTTTGTCGGTTTCATGGTGGTGGTTCTGTTGATAGAGGTGATAAGTGATGGCTGGGAGGCTTTAATTGGATTATTCTATGACAGATTTATGCGGATAGCACTCCCGGCAGCAGCCATTTACACTCTTTTTGTCTTGTGGGTTGGCAAAGGAAGTTTGGTGGAGTCGGTAGTGATAGATTATCCACAAAGGGAAATACGGGTGACACATTATCGGCTGCCATCTACCTTATGCGAACGAAAACTGTCGTTCGATGGATTCAAGTGGGATGTGCTAAATGGTGGTAGGAGTTGGGACCGTCTGCGACTCAAACCTAAAGAAGGAAAGAAGGTTGTTATATGCATGATGCATTTGGGATGGAAATTAGATGATTGTTGGGAATTGATGAAGGCTCTGTCTGTAATAACTCCAAAAGATAAAAGATAATATGACTAAATTTCAAATAGGGGACAAGGTTAAGTTCCTCAACAGCATTGGAGGTGGCGTTGTTACGAAGATAACGCCCGACTTTGTATTTGTACGCGACGACACGGGCTTCGACATGCCCATGCCGCCTAATGAGTTGATTCGCATGGCCGACCAGAAGGGTGTCGCAAAGGTGTTCAATCAAGATGTGCCGGGCGAGCTGCCTACCGCCGAGGAGGCAAAACAGGCCGTGGAGGCAGAATCGAAGGCCGCTGCCAAGGAGGCAGAGCTGAACCGCAAGTTGAAAGAGAAGTTCACTGGCTCGCCTGATGATGACGATGTCGACAAGTTGCGCGAGGAGAATGTGCGGCTGCGGTCGCAGGTGGCAAGTTTGCAAGACCAAGTGAAGAAGTTGAAGGCACGGCTGGAACAGGTGCAGTCGCACAATGCACAGAAGCTCAACGAGAATGTGCTGCTACAATACATGGTGCGCCCCGGTGAGGCAGAGGTGGACCTGCATATCGAGGCATTGACCGACCATCCCGAACGGTTGAGCGACGTGGAGAAGCACGAGTTGCAGAAGCGTTTCTTCCGCACCTGCTTGAACCATGCGTTGCTCAATGGGTTTAAAAAGGTGGTGTTTATCCACGGCGTGGGTCGTGGGGTGCTGAAGACCGAGATACACAACGAGCTGGACCTCTACGACAACGTGCAGTACGTCGATGCCCCGGCCTCACTCTACGGCGCCGGCGCCACCGAAGTCTATATCAAGACGAAAGGTAAGAACTGACCTTTTTTCTGGCTAAACAATAATAACACCCGTAGTGCGTTACTAGGATAAAACGTTTAACCATGATTGAACAAGACAAAAAAGACCTGTCATCTCCGTCGGTCGGTGAGCCAGAGGCTGTGTACGCGAGTCAATCGGCTGTGCATCAAGCCCCGTTGGCTATTCCAACAGAGGTGTCCCGTGAGGACCGCATGACTGTGGACGAATTTTGCAACATGTTGCACCAGTACGTTGACGAGTATTATGACAATATACAGGGTTGAGATAGGCAAGACCGTCCTGGAGGATGTAGAAGAGCTGAAAGGCTTTCTGCGCTATGTCATGTCGCGTGAGGGCGCTCACCGTTATATTGAGGCGATGTATGGCGAGATGATGTCGCTCTCAGTGTATGCGGACTGTTTTGCCGTAAGCCGTTCGCAGACGATTCGTGCTATTCATCCTCAAGCCCGTCGCATGGTCTCTCACAACCGCAAATTCGTGTATGTGTTCCACATCGAAGGCGATGTTGTTGTGATTGATCGCATACTCAAATCCAAGATGATAACCCAATAAAAATCAATGATAAGAGAGTATTCAAAAAAAATCAGAATACTCAGAATAATCAGAAATTTCCGACCCCATGAGCAAACAAATCACAATAGGCAACCTCACCCTTGGCGGTGGAGCCCCCATCCGAGTCCAGTCGATGACCAACACCGACACTATGGACACCCAGGCCACCGTCGAACAGACCCTGCGTCTCGTTGAGGCTGGCTGCGAGCTGGTGCGCATCACCGCCCCCGATGTCAAGGCGGCGGAGAACCTATATAACATCAAGAACGAGCTGGCGCGCCGCGGCTGCAACGTCCCGCTGGTGGCCGACATCCATTTCAACCCACTGGCGGCTGAGACAGCGGCAACCATCGTGGAGAAGGTGCGCGTCAATCCGGGCAACTACACCGACCGCAATACCGGCAAGACCCATTTTACCGAACAGGAGTATGCCGACGAGCTGAAGCGGATAGGGGAGAAGATGTCGCGCCTCATCGAGATATGCAAGCAACACCATACCGCCATGCGTATCGGCACAAACCACGGCTCGCTGAGCGAGCGCATCATGAGCCGCTACGGCAACACCCCAGAAGGCATGGCACAGAGTGCTATCGAGTTTGCGCAGGTGTGCCGCGAGCAGGATTATCACCAGCTGGTTTTCTCCATGAAGGCGAGCAACGTGCAGGTGATGGTGCAGAGCACGCGACTGTTTGTGGAAAAGATGAAGGCTCTAGGCATGGACTACCCGATACACTTGGGTGTCACCGAGGCGGGCGATGCCATGCAGGCGCGCTACAAGAGTGCGGCGGGTATTGGGGCATTGCTTATTGACGGCATCGGCGACACCATACGTGTCTCCCTTACCGAAGACCCCGTGGAAGAAATACCCGTGGCATACGGCATCCTGCAGGCTGTGGGAGCCCGTATCAGCCAGTGCGAATACATAGCCTGCCCTTCGTGCGGTCGCACGCAGTACGACATCCAGCAAGCCCTACAGCAGATAAAGGCGCGTACCCAGCACCTCAAAGGTGTCAAGATAGGCGTGATGGGCTGCATCGTCAATGGCCCCGGCGAGATGGCAGATGCCCACTACGGCTATGTGGGCCAAGGCGCAGGCAAGATAACTCTCTACAAAGGCAAGCAGGTGGTCAAGCGCGACATCCCCCAAGCCGCCGCCGTCGACGAACTAGTCAACCTCATCAAGGCGAACGGCGACTGGATAGAGCCATGATTCAATGGAGAATGCTATTATTCAGATGATGACTGTTTTGAGTTAAATCACCCCGAGGGGTGAGGTATGAATAACGTTGCGAAAATCGAGAGCAGAGCCGAACTTGTTCGAGCTATGCCGAGATGCAGCAACGTCTCGAAGAAACGTTGCGGAAGTCGAGAGCAGAGCCGAACTTGTTCGAGCTATGCCGAGATGCAGCAACGTCTCGAAGAAACGTTGCGGAAGTCGAGAGCAGAGCCGAACTTGTTCGAGCTATGCCGAGATGCAGCAACGTCTCGAAGAAACGTTGCGGAAGTCGAGAGCAGAGCCGAACTTGTTCGAGCTATGCCGAGATGCAGCAACGTCTCGAA
>CAZTVH010000241.1:0-3526 GCA_964616965.1 uncultured Bacteroidaceae bacterium
CAATTGTAGTGTAATTTTCTAACCAACTGACAGCACCAGATACAAACAGAGAGTTTGTATTATCGTCCGCATAACTAGCACAGACATCTATCAATGGAAACGAACCAGTTCCTGTATACGACAATTGAATTAGGTCTGTAGCATACAAGTTCATGTTATATTTAATTATCCAAGTAGAAGAACGAAGAGAGTCCTCCAAACACAGAGAATTGGAATTAGCAATTCTCAGATGTGCAGGCACCTGCCCTCCCAGCATGGCTAAATACAGATTGTTTTGTGCATCAATCTCGAAGGAATTTACTTTGATTGTACCACCTAAGTGACGATACAATGTTGAATCGAACATATACACGGCATCAATCAGACTTTCGAAATTAGGGGAGAACTTCAATATTTGTTGGTTCCACAGAGAGGTTCGACAAGAGATAGGGTATGTCAGTGTATGGATGCCGTCCACAATAATTTTCATTGCCCCAATTGTGCCTTTGTCAACTCCCCAATAATGATAGCCGCCTTCACAGGTATCACATTGTGAGCCTCGCTCATAGTCTGTATGGACACTGCGGATGACATAGATATTACCGTCGGCATCAATATTGAAATCTTCACCCGATAGATAATGGGTTATCAGATTATCTAAGTCGACTCCACTTGTGAATCTTGGTGTCAGTTTGTTTCCCTGTAAATCCGCAAATCCGCGGCAGACAAAATGCTGCTCGGTAACATTCCCCTCAAAGTCAAATGTGATAAAGGCACTTTGCTGGTTATTCACACTATCAGTGGGCATCAAGTAGTCATTGTTGCCAGGCAGCAATGTGTCAAGGTAGTAGAGGTTCATATATTCCCCATAGCCATGATCATATGGCAAATACATGGTCACCATAGCCATTAGATTACTGTCACCTATCATCCGTAGAGCGTGCGCATCACAGCCTATCTTGCCGTTATATATAGCTTTGTGCCACAGTAGTTCGCCCGATGGGGATAGTTTGGCAATCACGACGGCACGCTGGATTGGCGTAGTGATTATGTCAAAAGGCAGGAGACTTTCGCCGCATAACTGGGCTTGTGGAGAGAACTCGCCGAGGATGTAGAGATTTCCCGCAGAGTCGACGCACGAACCGATTATGCGATTGGTCGGGTCGTCGGTATTGCTGGCCTCCGCTCCCGTGTAGGTGCGTACCCAGTCGAAGCCTTGAGCCCTTAATGAATTGAGAATTAAGAATTGAGAATTGAGAATTAAGATGGCTAAGAATAATACTTTTTTCATTGTTTGAGGGTTTTGTTTGTCGGTATGTTTCTATTTTGTATTTTTCATTTGTTTCTTTGCAACAGACGTTTTCTCGCCTCGGCATAATGCAAACACTGCGTGATTTGCCTTCTGCGCTCGGCTTATCGAAAACGCTGTTTTGAGCCGTCACCGCCGAGGGGTCGAAGAGGGGTTGAAAGCCCTTTCAAGTCAAAATGATAAACATTCTCATCCACATCCATCTGCATCAAGAAGGCTATCATATAGATGGGGAGATAGGTGACACTATCCTTCACATGCACATTCTCATTACAGAACACGTAGGCATACGGGATGTCGTACTCCTGATTCCCCATCACATTGGACAAAGCATTGTGACGTGCGTAGTCTTTGCCCGACTTCACCTCTATGGGCAAGACATGATTGTCATATTCCAACACAAAGTCCAATTCACCCTGTTTCTTGCTGTTGAAATAGTACAAGGCGTGCTCCGTTGCGAAACCATTTGCATACAACTCCTGTGCCACAAGGTTCTCATAGATGGCACCATAATTGATGTTGGTATCTTTGTTGAGCAGCCGCGTCTGTATATTACCCCCATACATGGCGGCAAGTAGGCCGACATCGTTCAGGAACAGTTTGAACAGGTTTCGCTGTTTGTTCAGCAGTAGAGGGAGACGAGGCTCTTCGACATTGTATGTCGGTATTGCCACTCCGGCATCTTTCAGCCACAGGAAACTATCCTCGTACTTGCTGAATCGGGCCTTTTCGTTGAGCTCCTTCAATATAAAACGCTTGCTCTTGGCATTTAGCTCCGAAGGGATGAGGTCGTAGATTTCCTCTATTTGCAATTTGCGGTCGGCGACATACTGCGTGATGTCCTTCTTGTAGGTGCGTATGATGCCGCGCTGTTCCTCATACACTTTGCGCAGATTGTTTGTGTCGAGATATTTCTGGACGGCAGCAGGCATCCCTCCTACAATGAGATACAGCTTTACGGCCTCCAACATCCGCTGATGGATGAAATCGTCGACAGGTCGTTTCTCGTCGAAACACTCATGCAGGTGGTTGACAACCTCATCACTTATCCCGATGGCCTCAAAAAACTCAAGAAGGTTGAGAGGATACATCTCAATCTCGTCCATGTAGCCCACGGGCACGCTACGCAGGTCGTCAAGTTCCACACCCAACAGCGAGCCGCTCATGACGTACTTGTAGCTTCCTTCGTCCACAAGGAATTTGATAGCAGTCACTATTTCCTTGCATTTCTGCACCTCGTCGAAGAATATCAGCGTCTTTCCCGGCACCAGCTGCTTTCGGGTAAGGGCTGAGAGGCGCAGAAGCAGGTCTTTTGCCCCTTTCTGCCCAGAGAACAGTTCTATGGCCTCAGGCTGCTCCACGAAGTTTATCTCCACAACATTGTCGAAACACTCCTCGCCAACCTTGCGGATAAGGAATGTCTTCCCCACCTGTCTGGCACCTGTCACCAGCAGGGAACGGCTGTCGCCAATTAGAAAATCGCGTATTTGCTCGTCGTACTTGCGTCTAATCATTACGTTTTGAGTATTGTTATGTGCTGTGTATGTTGTTGTTATCCGTATACCATTCAACATAGTATAACAATGCAAAGATACAGAATTCTAACAGAATAACACAAAACAAATACACTTTTCCAATGCAATTTTATACTTTTCTATACACTTTTCCAACGTTTTCGATAAGCCAAACGACCAAAGCCAAGCTTGCTTGAGCTTTGGCGTGGCGAGAAAACGTGGTAGCGAAGATACCAATGTCAATTTGCCGATTATTATACACTTTTCCAATTTCTATCCCCGATTCTTGTTCCTGATTGATAAAGTGGATACATTATCGATTGAAGATGTCGCTTTGTTTCTGGTTGACATACCCCCCCGCTTCGCGGTACCCCTTTAAAGAGGATTAAGGAAGTCCAGTGGACTTGCGTCGCGGGAGCCGTCTGATTGCATCTATGTTTGTATGCAGTTTGGCGCGCCAGCCGTCCCCTTTTTAAAGGGGAGCAAACATCCAGTGAATGTTTGCCGTAAGGCTGGGGTATGTAAAAATGGTATGCATGATACGTTTAACATTAATGGCCAAATACTTCTGACTGTTTCAGTAGGCGGAGGGTGTGGGTCTTGCCGGTGGCGGTGGTGAGGGTGAGGAGAAGAGGACCTCCAGTGGAGGTCCGGGCAGAGCCGCGGTTGGTGAGGTCTAAAGTGTATTTGCCGTTGCCTGCGGGGGTGAGGCGGACTTCCTCGC
>CAZTVH010000242.1:0-3444 GCA_964616965.1 uncultured Bacteroidaceae bacterium
AATATCGCGGTTGAGAACTACCTCCTGTCGCAGCCTTCGGATGTGGATATTGCCATGTACCTCTGGAAAAACCGACGCACGGTGGTTATTGGGCAGAACCAGAACCCATACGCCGAGTGCAATGTGGCCCAACTGGAACAAGACGGCGGCTACCTGATGCGCCGACGCACGGGTGGGGGGGCTGTCTTTCACGACTTGGGCAATTTGAACTTCTCGTTTGTGGTACCGTACGAGATGTACGACACCACGCGCCAGTTCGCTGTGCTGCAACGGGCTGTAGAATCGTATGGGCTCGACACCGAGATTAGTGGCCGCAACGATGTGCTGTGCCAGGGTCGCAAGTTCTCCGGCAATGCCTTTGCCAAAGGCAAATTTCAGCGACTGCATCATGGCACCATCCTTATCCGTACCGATGTGGAGCAGTTGCAACGCTACCTCAAAGTTAAGCCCGCCAAATTGCAGAAGCATGGCGTGGCATCGGTGCAGTCGCGTGTGGTCAACCTCTCCGAATTGGTGCCTGAGATAACGGCGCAGAACATCATTCCCAACCTCATACAGGCCTTCGAGGCGGAATATGGTTCTCCATTGCAAACGATTGACTTCGACACCCTCGCCACCCGTTCCGAGGTGCAGGAGCTGAGTGCCGAGTTTGCCTCGCCCGAATGGAAATATGGTCGCTGGCAGCAGTTTGAGGCACAGCGTTCGGCACAATTCGACTGGGGTGGGGTAGAGGTTGACGTGCAAGTGGACGAGGCTGCCGGCATCATCCGTTCCGTCGCCATCGCCTCCGACAGCCTCTTCCCTGAGGCCATCGCCCAAGCAGAGAGGTTGCTCACCGCTGCCAGCATCCATGAGCCGCCCGCCGTCGGGCATCTCCCCGAAAGCGAGCAACAGATGCTCCGCGACATCTTCAGCCTGCTCTACTCCACGGTATTGTAGTCGTTCAGCGGCCCTTGGTAATAGATGGTCACTTCCTCGGTCTGCGGGTTGTCGAAGAAGTCAGTGTAGATTCCTTCGCCTGCAATGTCTATGCGGTACCCTCCCGTTATGTTGGTAATATGGATGCTGCCTGTCTGTAACCAAACAGTTCCGTTGGCACCCTGAACATAGACTTGGTTTAGCCGTTCGTCAATAGTGTAGGTTCCTGCCTCAAAGCCCCTGTCACAAAATATGCCAACGAGATATCCCTTTTCGCCATGAATGTAAGTAAGACTGCTGACTTTTTCCAGCAGATACAGCCCCGCGCTGTCGCTCGTCATCACCAGCCTGCCGTAGCCCCTGTCGTCTGCCAGATCGGAAGGTTGGTTGAACCTGATTTGTAGGGTAGACCTCGCCGCCAAGATATTCAATAGGGTGGCTGCGTCGCCCTCCAGTCCCAATGCTTCGACAGTCGGTGTCAGCATCAACACTGTGTCGTGGTTCACCACTGCGCGATGCAGCACCGCCTCGCTCATATCGGCAAACAGCAGCCGCACCTCCTGCCCGTCGTCGCGCATCGTAAAAGGTCTTCTCAACGTGTCGTTGGAGGCAAAATTGGTTTCTCCCCAGTTGCCATTGCAGTAGCTCACCATCGTCCCCAGGCCTCCTTTGGCAAATTCCAGTCGTGCCACGAGATGCAGCTCGCAGTATTTCCCCTCCGCCGCATATATCCAATCGCCCATCTTGGCATCCGCCGTCCAAATGCTTCCCTCCAGCCTGCTGCCGCCCGTGCCGGTGTTCCAACGGCTGTATACGGCCTCCCATGTGCCGCCATTGCCATTAATGATGATGGCGAGGTTGGCAGAGTCGGCAAGTGCCACGGCGGGTGTCAGCGTCACCTTCAGATGCTCCTCGTCCAGCAGTGCAAAGGCCACCGTAGCTCGTCTGCCTGCGGCGTCACTGAGCAGGATAGTGCCCTGCCCGTCGTGCAAGGTGTACTGCATCTCGCAGTCGGTGCTGATGCCCATCAGGTCGGTTGTGAAGAAAAAGCCGCCTTTATCAATCTCGCTGAAGTCGATTCTCGACAGCATCGTGTATGCCACCGTCGACATTGGCAGCACACTGTCGCAGCGGTACGTCCATAGGGTGCCCACCAGTGTGTTGTCGTTCTCCTGGATGGGCTTGTCAAAGATGGGTCGTATGTTGTCTTCTTTCTGACAACTGGTCGCAAACAGCGCACACCCAAGCGTAAACATCATGGTCCACAAATAAAATAGTCTTCTCATAGTAATAAATTTTTTTGTCATTTTCAGATGCAAAGATACAACTTTTTTCGCAAAAACATGGCAAAAAAATGCAAGGCCGTCAGAACGACGACCCTGCTGCAATCAAAACCAATAAAAAAAGCCAATTATTGACGTTATTAAGTATCGCGTAGTTGTGATTTCTTGCAGGTGGGCTGTTTTTTTTCTCTATTTTTTCTTTGTATTATTGGAGTTAGGCTGACGTAGCGTAAATATTTTGGTTTGAATTCCTGATAAATGAAAAAAAAATAGTATCTTTGCAAATTATTTATCATTAAAACATTTTTACTATGAAATCCATTGCAATATTGACAGGTGGCGGTCCTGCGCCCGGAATGAACACAGTGGTGGCTTCGGTTGCCAAGACTTTCTTACGCGACGGTTTCCGCGTTATAGGCCTACATGGCGGCTATAGTTCACTCTTTACCGACAATCCCCGTATGCAGGAGATAGACTTCCTCACCGCCGATGAGATTTTCAACAAGGGTGGCAGCATCTTGAAGATGAGCCGTTTCAAACCTACCGACGAGGATTTTGAGCAACGCTTCAATCTCTCGCTGTTTAAAGACAATGAGATTAAACTGCTTGTTACCGTGGGTGGCGACGATACTGCCTCCACAGCCAACCGCATCGCCAAGTTCTTGGAGAGCAAACACTACCCCATTGCCAACATTCATGTGCCCAAGACCATCGACAACGACCTTCCGTTGCCCAACAGCTCGCCCACCTTTGGCTACAACAGCGCCAAGGCACAGGGCACTGTGATTTGCACCGCAGTGATGGAAGATGCTCGCACGTCGGAGAACTGGTTTGTCGTTTCTGCTATGGGTCGCTCGGCTGGCCATTTGGCTCTGGGCATTGCCGGTGCCTGCCATTACCCGATGGTGGTCATCCCCGAATTCTTTAACAAGACTGAAATCACCGTCGACAAGATTATCAACCTGGTTGTCTCCTGCATCGTCAAGCGCAAACTGATGGGCATCAACTACGGTGCTGCCATGATTTCCGAAGGTGTGTTCCACAGCCTCAGCGATGAGGAAATCAAGAACAGCGGCATCAATTTCACCTACGACGACCACGGCCACCCCGAACTGGGCAAGGTGTCGAAGGCTCACATCTTCAACGACCTGCTGGAACGCAAGGTGAAAGCTCTTGGCCTGAAGGTGAAGAGCCGCCCCGTGGAAGTAGGCTACGAAATCCGCTGCCATACCCCCATAGCCTT
>CAZTVH010000243.1:0-978 GCA_964616965.1 uncultured Bacteroidaceae bacterium
TTTCGGGGCCATGCTGCCTTCGGCAAAATGGCCCTCTTCGAGCAGTTTCTTCGCTTCGGCCACGGTGATAGTGTCAAGGGCCTTCTCGTTCTCCTTGCGGAAATTGATATACACCTTCGGCACATCGGTGAGGATATAGAACTCGTCGGCACCGATTTGCACAGCGCAGAGGGCACTCGCCAAATCCTTGTCGATAACGGCCTCCACACCCTTCACATAGTCGCTCTCCTCCACCACGGGAATGCCGCCGCCACCCACTGTGACAACAATGTGTCCAGCCTTGGCCAGTTTCTCCACAATCTTGATGTTGTTGATGCGCGTAGGCTTAGGCGAAGCCACCACCTTGCGCCAGCCGCGACCCTTGGGGTCCTCTTTGTAGACAGCACCCGTAGTCTTGGCCAACTCCTCGGCCTGCTCCTTAGTGTAATAGGGACCCACAGGCTTGGTAGGGTTCTGGAACATGGGGTCGAACTTGTTCACGGCCACCTGAGTCACCAACGTCACCACATCGCGCTGAATGTCGTGGCGAGCCATCACGTTGCGCAAACCCATCTCGATGAGGTAGGCTATCGAACCCTGCGTCTCTGCCACACAGAAATCCATCGGCATAGCCTCGATACCGGCACGCTTTCCCTCCTCGTGCTGCAACATCACGTTGCCCACCTGCGGGCCATTGCCGTGGCCGATAACGATATTATAGTTTCGTTTCAACAGATTGTAAAGCGACTCACAAGTCTGCTCCACATTCTCTATTTGTTCTTGATAAGTACCCTTTTGGCCGCTGCGCAACAACGCATTGCCACCAAAAGCTACCACTGCCAATTTTCTCATTTATTATTATAATATTAATACTTAATCTTTTACTAACACACACACGCGTATTAAGAGATTGCAAATTTACACATTTTTTTTGATTTACACTCAGTTTGGTATAAATTTGTATTTGTTCGTCCTAATTGCAAAATACATAACAATAAC
>CAZTVH010000243.1:988-3413 GCA_964616965.1 uncultured Bacteroidaceae bacterium
TCGAATTTAAAAGATAGCCGACATTCAATCCACTATGACGGTAACTAGGTCGGTGAAGTGGGTCTGGGCAAGAGTCTGGAGCTGGTGGGGCGTGACGGTGGCTATGGCATCGAGCAAGTTGGCGGTAAGACTCTCACCCACATGGGTCGCGGCCATGTGGCAGTAACGTTCCGACACCTCAAACACACCGTCGATACTACGGATGAAGTCGCCCATCATATAGTTGCGTACCCGCTCCAGCTCCTCTTCTGGGATGGGCTCCGTCTGCAGGCGGTGTATCTCTTTATTAATCTCGTCGACTGCGGCATTGGCAGCCTCCTTCGCCACGTCGGCTGTGATGTAGAATACGATGCTGCCTCGATGTATCTGCGTGGTGCTGTAGACACCGTAAGTGTAACCCTTCTCCTCGCGGATGTTGCTCATCAGGCGCGACCCAAAATAGCCGCCCAACACGGTGTTCAACACCATGAAGCGGGCATAGTCGGGCTGGTCCCACGACACTGAAAGTGTGCGACCGATGCGGATGGTAGCCTGCACGGCGCTAGGGATTGAAAACCGAGTATCGCGAATTGAAATTTGAGGATGTGGAGACGGGAGTAGGGGCTCGGATACTGTGCCGTCCGTCAAAGGCGAGAGGTATTGGTCGGCAAGATGCAGAAGGGCATCGTCGACGCTACCACTGAGTACCAACCGCGCATTGCCAAGACTATAGTGCCGGTGGACAAAGCGGTTAACGGCCTCCAGTGTCAGCATGTCCATATCCTCAGGCTTTGCGTATGTGCCCAGCGGGTGTTCATGTCCGTAGAGCAACTCATAGAAACGGTTGCGCGCCACATACGAGGTCTTCTGCAACCCCGTGGCCAACTGCTGACGGCGTTTGGCAACGTAGGCATCAAACATAGCCTGCGTTATCGGTGACTCCACGCTGCCGCCGTAGGGCGAGTCAAACATCTCACGAATGAGCGGCAACAGCTCTTCGGCATAGCGTCGCAAGAAATAGAACGTCAGGCTGCTGACACACACGTCCGCCATCCTCTCCACCACTATGCCCCTAAAGTCGAGCATCTCCGCCACCTCGCGGGCGCAGTGTTTTGCCGTGGCCTCGCCAAAGAGCTGGTTGGCGGCATGTGCCTGACTCTTATATTGCTGGTAGCGGCTTCCCGCCTCCACCGTGATGTCGAGCTTCACCAGCCCGAGGGCATTGTTTGGATAATAACTAAGCCTCTGCCCGTTAGGCAGCAGGTGTGTCTGAGGTATCAATGACTCTGTCGAAGGAGCTAGAAGCATATGAATTCGTTAATGTGTTAATTCGTTAGTCAATCAGGCCACCGCAATCGGATAATTTTCAATTTTCAGGGGACTTCTAAAAATACCCCGTAGGGGTTTCCGTTCAATAGAAAACATATTGATTAACAACATTTATACCCCGTAGGGGTTTTCGTTTATATGTTGATACGTTGATGTGTTGATATGTTGTCACGTTGATATGATGATATGATGATGTGATGTGCGGCAGCCCTTTTAGTTTTTACTTTTTACATTTTACCTTAGAAAGTTGCACTAATTTTTACATTCAGTTGACGGGCAGTGAGGTAGTTGGGCACACGGTAATACACTCCGTTGTAGTCGGCAACCCATAGGAACGACACCACATTGTGATAGTCAAACAGGTTGAACACTTCCACTCCCACCGACAGGTCGTCGAACACACGTCCCAGCCTCGACTTGCGCACCCGCTCGAAACGGGTGAGCTGCACCGTATTGCCCCAGTCCACTCGGAAATAGGGCGGCAGCCTGTACTCTACCGCACGGCTGCTCTGATAGGGGTGGGTGACGGGCGTGCCAGTGCCGTATATCAGGCTCAGGCTCATACGCCAACAGGGTATCGTGGGCATATAGTCCTGTAAGAAAATCTTAAAGTTGAAACGCTGGTCGGTGGGACGTGCCAGCCAGCCCAGCCCGTCGCCCGCGATGTCCTCCTGCGTCTTCATAAAGGAGACGCTGGCCCACGACTCCAGCCCAGGGGCAAACTCGCCGTTGACGCGCAGGCTCGCTCCTGCGGCATAGCCCACCGCCTCCAGGTCGGGATTATAGCGTACACGCAGGTTGTCGATGGTGTAGGGAACGAGGTGGGTGATATACTTATAGTACATGTCGGCAGTGAGGCGGAACGGCTTGTTCCACATACGGAAGTTCCAGTCTACCGACCCCGTTGCCTGATAGGAGCACTGCGCGGGCAGGTCGGTACGCAGGGTGCCGTCGGCCCGGCGCATCTCGCGATAGAGGTAGGGCTGCTGGTACACTCCCGCCGTCAGGCGGTACAGCAGGTCGTGCCCGCCCTTAGGCTTGTAGCTGGCCGATAGGCGCGGCGACACTATTAATTGAGAATTGAGAATTGAGACTTGAGAATCTTGCGGGTAGGAGG
>CAZTVH010000244.1:0-3404 GCA_964616965.1 uncultured Bacteroidaceae bacterium
AATTCGACACTGCCAAATTTTTAACTTTTGCAGCTCTCGGCAATGGTCAAACACGGCCTGGCCCATCCATTGCCGTCAGACGGTAAAGCCACACATCGGCGAGGGCAGAGGGTCACCTAGCCTAAGGGCCGAAGCAAGTCTTTCGAAAACGGTACTATTCTATTGACATGGGGTTGACTTTTCATCTCAGTTGATTTAGCAGACATAAACGAAACACAAACGAACGACACTTAAACTAGAAATAAGATTATTGACCTACAAGCTTTGATAAAAGGCACTACCTATTGGCACTGATGTATAGTGGCATGTGCTGAATTTGGGCCATATCGCACACTTCCACACCAGGTGCACGCCACCCGTTAAAGGAGCGGCTTGGCCTGAAAGCCTATGGGTAATCGCACCCCTGAATTCCCAGACCGAGAAACTGACGGACACGACGTTGCCGTAGGAGCAGCGGCACTAGTCAGCAACGCCGTCGCGCGACGAAGTGTCGGGGACTGGCAGGGTGGGATCGGGCAGGGTTACGAAGTCGCCGTGGGCCTTGACATGCTCGATGAATTGGGCATAGAAGCGGTGGCGGCTGAGGGTGTCGGCATTGCCGAGGATGATAAGTTTCATGCGGGCACGGGTGATTGCGACGTTCATGCGGCGAAGGTCACGGAGGAAGCCGATGGTGCCCTGGTCGTTGTCGCGCACCATGCTGATGACGATAACGTCGCGTTCCTGCCCCTGGAAGCCGTCGACACTGTTGACGGTAATCTGACGGCGGATCGAGCGGAAGAACTTCTGCCACTTGAGCAGGCGGCGTATGAGGCGCACCTGGGCGCGATAGGGGGAGATGATGCCGAAGTCGATGCGGTCGTCCTGTATGCGGCGGAGGCCCACCATCTCCACATAGTCGCGGAGGGTATGGACGAGGAGGCGCGCCTCCTCGGAGTTGGAGCGGCTGAGGGTGCGGCTTTCGCGCTCGCCAAAATGGCACTGCGAGGTGTCGAACCAGGTGATGGGCGAGTCGATGGGCGACACTAGCCGGTCGGCCACCTGGGGGGCTGCGGTGAGGAGGCCGTGGTAAAACCAGCGTGAAGGGAACTCCATGATGGCGCGATTCATACGATACTGCACGGTGAGGAGCGAGACGCAGCGGGGTTTGGCCTTGGCCACCTTCTGCATCAAGGTGCGGTCGAGGCCACCACGGGCGGCTTCGACACATTTGATGGTAGGCGGCAGCTGGTGGTGGTCTCCACTGAAGACGACGCGGTCGGCCTTGAGTATGGCAGCCCAGCAGGCCGGTTCGAGAGCCTGCGCCGCCTCGTCGATGAAGAGGGTGGAGAAACGTCGCCGTTCGAGGACGCGGTAGGCGGAGCCGATGAGGGTGCAGGAGACGACACGGGCCTGGTTGAAGAGGTCTTGCTGGATGCGGATTTCCAGCTCGGTGGCACGGGAGCGCATGCGGGCCAGGCGGGCCTGTCGCTCACGGCTTTTGCCCTCGCCTCCCAACCCTTCACGAAGGGCACGGCGAATGCTCCACAGCTCGGCATAGTCGGGGTGGTCGGCATAGCGGCGCTCGTAGCTGCAGTCAAGCATCTCGTTGCTCATACGCAGGGGGTTGCCGATGCGCAGCACGGGCACGCCACGCAGTGAGAGCTGCTGGCTGATCCAGTCGACAGCGGCGTTGCTGGGGGCACAGACGAGCACCTGGGTTTCGCGCTGGAGGGTCTCGATGATGGCCTCGACGAGGGTGGTGGTCTTGCCAGTGCCGGGAGGGCCGTGGATGATGGCCACCTCCTGTGCTTCTACGACCCGCTGCACGGCATCCTGCTGGCTGGCGTTGAGCCACGGGAACGAGAGGCGCGGAAGGCTGCGGAAGGAGGGTTGGGCATTGCCAATTAATACATTCCTTATACGAAGGAATTTCGCGTCGTCGCTGCGCATGGTGTCAGAGAGGGCGTCGAGCATGACCCGGTAGGAGGTGGTGTCGACAGAGAGATGCACGCCGAGCAGACGGTTCTCGGCATGGGCCCGAAGCGACTGATAGGCAGCACGGGTGGGGACGGATAGGGCGAAGGTGCCGACATCGGCCTGCTCGACGTAGCATTGGAAAGGCAGTTCGCGCAAGGAGGAGCCGTCGTCGGCAAGGAAGAAGAATGAGACGGGCTTGCCCGGCTCGAAGTCGGTGTCGGTCTCATCGTCGGAGATTTCGTAGGAGATGGACAAGACCAGTTGGTCGAGGGCATTGTAGGAGCTGCCGCCCAACGTGACGGGGTAGCGGCAGTCGGGCTCGTGAATGGTGCTTCCGAAGTGGTTGGAGGCAAGGGTACGGGCATGACTTTCACGCTCGTAGTCCATCTCCATGCGGAGCAGTTCGGCGAGCCGTTGGAGCGATGAAATGGGGCTTGTATTTTCCATAGTGCAAGGGGATAACGAAGAATGATGAAAAATATTTTTCTCTTTTTGTTGTATATAAGAATAAATTGTGTATTTTTGCAAAACGCCACTATGTGTGGTGGATATATATAATTGGCTATAAATTAGTAAAGTAATATAATTGTATTAATCCAAAAAAATAAAGGAGTTTACACATGACAAAAGTAAAATCACTAGCTGACCTCAAAGCCATGAGAGAGAAGCTTCAGTCGAATCTGGACATTCGCGAGAAAGCCGAAAATCCCGAGTCGCTTGTGCAAATCAAAGTCGCTATGGCCACCTGCGGTATTGCCGCCGGAGCCAAGCAGGTAATGGAACACATGATGGCCAAGGCTGACGAGCTCAAAATTCCCGCAGTATTCACCCAGACTGGCTGCATGGGCTACTGCCATGCCGAGCCTACGCTGGAAGTGCGTGTCCCCGGAAAGGACCCCATCGTGTTCGGTCATGTCGACAACGACCGTGCTGACGAAATTCTGACCAAGTATGTCATGAACGGCGAACTGGTGGAGGGCATTATCCCCGTCAATTACGAAACTATCGACAAGTAAAAAGGAGGACAGACACATGGCAAAATACAAAATGCACGTTCTCATCTGTAGCGGTACTGGATGCAAATCCAGCAACAGCCTGGATATTATCGAAAACTTCAAGTCTATTCTTCAGGAGAAGAACATGCAGGACGAGGTGCAGGTGATTAAGACCGGTTGCTTCGGTTTCTGCGAGAAGGGCCCCATCGTTAAGATTATGCCCGACAACACCTTCTACACCCAGGTGAAGCCCGAAGACGTTCGCCGTATCGTTGACGAGCACCTCATCAAGGGCCGTAAGGTTCCCGAACTGCTGTACACCAACCCTGAGAATAAGGAGCATGTGGCCGACTCGAAGCACATGGACTTCTACAAGAAGCAGATTCGTATCGCCTTGCGCAACTGCGGCTTTGTGGATCCCGAGAACATCGAGGAGAGCATCTCCCGCGG